>JAGDMX010000384.1 GCA_017860725.1 Chloroflexota bacterium
CGTCCTGAAAAGCAGCTCTTTCCCACCCTATGATCCCTGGTTTGCCGGTGGTTATATCAATTACTATTATTATGGATTTGTGCTGGTCGGCGTTCTGGTGAAGTGGTTAGGAATTGTTCCTTCGTTCGCTTACAACCTGATCCTGCCGACAATGTTCGCGATGATTGCAATGGGCGCTTTCTCGATCGCCTGGAATATTTATGCGGGGAGAGGTAATTCGGTAGCGGTGAAGGGTGATTCTGGATTGGGGAATAGTAATTCGGGAGTTGTGAATGATGATACGTTTCAAGATTTACAAATCACCAATCTCGATCCACCAATCACCAAACACGATTCACGAATCCCGAATTCCCTGTCGCCTCATCCTTTCTGGGTTGGCCTGGCCGGGGCGCTGGGCATGGCCGTCCTGGGAAACCTGGGGACGGTCAAAATGCTCTATGAAGGCTACCAACTCCTGGTCGCGCCAGGTGGAGTCATCACAAACTCTACGATCTTTATGCACATGACTTGGGCAGCTCAGGGATTTTTACGCAACCTGACCGGGTCGCGGCTACCCTATGCTCTGAGAGATTGGTATTGGAACCCGAGTCGGGCGATACCAGCTCCCCCCGGGGCGGAGCCGATTACCGAGTTCCCGTTCTTCACCGTGTTGTACGGCGACCCACATGCCCACTTGTTCGCGATGCCGCTTGCACTGCTTGCCCTGGCGTTTGCACTGTCTGTCGTCCTGGCGCGTGGCCGCTGGAAAGGCATCCTGGGCGGCTTCTTTGGATTTACCCTGGGCGGATTGGCTATCGGCGTTCTCCGGCCAACGAATACCTGGGATTTATATACCTATCTGGCGATCGGTGTCATCGCGCTGGCTTATGCTTTGTGGCGCTATTATCGCCCGCCTGAGAAGCCTATGCGTGGATTAGCATTTTTCAGCGCGTGGCCGGTTGGAGTCCAACGGCTGCTCGTAACTCTGGGCGGAGTCTCTTTGCTTATCTGGATCTCAATGCTGCTCTTCCAACCTTTCGTCAAATGGTATGGTATGGGCTACAATAAACTGGAGCTATGGCAGGGTCCGAATACGTCGCTATCGGCTTATCTCACCCACTGGGGAGTATTCCTGTTCATTATCGTCTGCTGGTTGATCTGGGAAACGCGTGCCTGGATCGCCAGCCGGCCGGGAGGTTTGCTGCATCAATCAGCGAAATATCGCGGCTGGATCCTTGGCCTGGCATCCATCGTGATCTTAATCACGATCGCCTTGGCGATCAAGGTCCTTCAGCCAGCCAATGTCCCTTTTGGAAATGGCGTCCTGGTGGCCTGGTTAGCTCTGCCGCTGGCAGCCTGGGCAGGCGTACTGCTCTTACGACCCGATCAGCCAGACGCCAAGCGATTTACATTATTCCTGATCGGCACCGGCCTGGTACTGACACTGATGGTTGAAATCCTCGTTTTGGTTGGCGACTCCGGCCGCGTGAACACGGTTTTCAAATTCTACCTTCAAGTGTGGATGTTATTTGCCGTGAGCAGCGCAGCAGCTCTGGGCTGGCTGATTTCATCTCTACCTGAATGGCGTCCAGCGTGGCGGATTGCCTGGGCGGCTAGTTTAGCCTTGCTTGTCGCCGGCGCGGCGCTCTATCCCATTATCGCTAGTAGAGCAAAGATCCATGACCGTATATCGGCGCTGGCTCCACATACCCTGGATGGTATGGCATTCATGAAATATACAACCTATTTTCGGCAAGGGCAGATGCAACTCGACCAGGATTATCGTGCGATTCGATGGATGCAGGAGAATGTCCAGGGGTCCCCGGTGATCGTCGAAGCCAACCTGCGTGATTTGTATAGCTGGGGATCGCGATTCTCAATTTTCACCGGATTACCCGATGTGGTAGGTTGGGAGTGGCACGAGCAGCAGCAGCGCATCATCAACCCGGCGAGCTGGGTGAGCGATCGTATCGCAGAAATCGATAATTTTTATACCACCACCGAGCTGCAATCAGCGAGAGATTTTTTAAAGAAATACGGTGTGAAATATATCGTGGTTGGTCAATTAGAACGCAATCATTATCCAGGAGCAGGATTGGATAAATTTGAAGAACAGAACGGCAGCTTGTGGACGAAAGTGTACAGCGACGAAAAGACTGCGATCTATAAGGTGAGTTAGGCAACGAAATCGGATGCAGATTCTTGCAGAGAATGCAGATTAAAAACATCCGGCTTGGATGAACACAGGTGGAAATGTATTGGTGTGGACGGTTAATATTTATACAATTATCACCATAATTATAGCATTATGCGGTAGAATCAAACCTTATGTTTGACCGTCGCTTAGCTACGATACTGGCTATCGTTTTTGTGCAAATTGCAGGTGCGGCTCTAATCCTGCCTATCCTGCCCCTCTTCGCCGAACGCCAGTTCAACCTGAACCCCGCCAGCGTCTCGCTGCTTGTGTCAGCTTATTTCATCGCCCAGTTCTTTGCCGGTCCGCTTCTTGGACAACTCTCTGATCGTTATGGGCGCATCCCGCTCTTGATCATTAGCCAGCTTGGCTCGGCGGCCAGTTTCTTTCTCATGGCAGCGGCCGGCGGCGCCTGGCTGCTATACGTAGCACGGGTCGTGGATGGCATTACCGGCGGCAACATCATCATCGCCCAGGCCTATGTTTCCGACATCACCCCAAGCGAGAAGCGCACCGAGGCATTTGGCTACATCTTCGCCGCCTTCGGTATCGGCTTTATCATCGGCCCAGCATTGGGAGGGCTGCTCTCGGCCTGGTTTGGGCCGCGCTTTCCTTTTGTGATCGCTGCGGTATCTGGATTGGTCACTTCAGGGATGTGCCTACTGCTGGAAGAGACCGTTCAGCCCGCCAAAGCGGCGCCGCTTTTCCGGGGCAGCTCTCTCAAAGCCCCTCGTCCGACACTCAAAGCGACTCCGCCGGTCATCCGTCTCAGCCCAGCCGAGGTGATGCACAATACTCCCTTACTGATGATCCTGGCGGTGGGTTTCATCGGCCAATTCGGATTAGGGATGGTGCAGGCCACATTTGCACTATATGCTGCAACGGTGCTCTTCCGCGGGACAAGCATCAACACTACCAACTTGGGGATTGGACTGCTTTTGGCTATGGTGGGATTGGGGCAATTTGTCACCCAGACCTGGCTGATCCGCCCGTTGAAAGAACGCTTTGGCGACGCCCGGCTGGTTATTTTGGGGAATCTGCTGCGCGCCGCTGCGCTTGTAATCTACGCTGTCGTCGTCTCACCCTGGTTGGCTGCCCTTGGATCGCTTTTTTTCGCGGTTGGGATGGGGTTGACCATGCCTCCGCTGCAAACACTGGCAACTCGCACGGTGGATGAAACCCAGCGCGGCGGAGTGCTGGGAGTCTTCCAATCGGCGGTTAGCCTGGCGATCATTCTCAGCACCGCCATCGCGGGCGTCATTTTCTCCGCCGGAGCCACTTGAGCGTCCTGATTCGGACGAACCAGCAACCCCTGACCCCGTGCCCGGCACCCTGTCCGGAAGATTAACATACCGAGCGCCCGCTGATGTTCATTAGGGAATTAAGCAGCACGAGTACTAGAGCAATTCGAGGAGATACAAATGCCACAGATCCAACCCGATGGCTACCTCGCCATTCCCCCCACTGGTAAAGGCAACGCAGTATTGGTCCTCCACGCCTGGTGGGGGCTGAACGATACAATAAAGTCTTTCTGCACGCGACTGGCCCAATCCGGTTTCGTCGCCTTCGCTCCAGACCTCTATCATGGCAAAGTCGCAGACAACATTTCCGATGCTGAAAACCTTGGCAAAGCTCTTGACACCAACTACCTCCAAGCCAAAGCTGAGATCGCCGATGCAGCCATGTTTCTCACCGAACGTGTTGGACAAGCCGACCAAGGCCTTGCAGTGATTGGCTTCTCATTAGGTGCCTAATATGCGCTG
>JAGDMX010000385.1 GCA_017860725.1 Chloroflexota bacterium
GATTTTGGCCTTGATAACCAAAAATACCTGGGTGATAGCGTCGTAACTGGCTGGGGGACGATTGACAGCCGGCTGGTGTATGTCTTTTCTCAGGATTTTACGGTTTTCGGTGGCAGCCTGGGGGAGGTGCATGCTGCCAAAATATGCAAGATCATGGATATGGCGCTGAAGAACGGCGCACCGGTGATTGGCTTGAATGACTCAGGCGGCGCGCGTATTCAGGAGGGTGTGGTTTCTCTGGGCGGTTATGCAGATATATTCCTGCGCAACACGCTGGCCTCGGGAGTGATTCCCCAAATCAGCGCCATTATGGGTCCATGCGCCGGAGGCGCGGTATACTCTCCGGCTCTGACCGACTTTATTTTTATGGTACGGGATACCTCTTATATGTTTGTTACCGGGCCGGATGTCGTCAAAACTGTGACGCATGAAGATGTGACGTTTGAAGAGCTTGGTGGAGCCAGTGTGCACTCGGAGGTTTCCGGGGTATGCCATGTCGCCACCGACGATGAGGCCGATGCCTTGGTCCGAATACGAAAACTGCTGTCCTATTTACCGCAAAACAACCTGGAAGATCCGCCATTCGTCAATCCGATGGACGATCCGCTGCGTGAGGAGTTGAAACTGGATAAGATTATCCCAGACGATCCTGGTAAACCCTATGATATGAAGGATGTGATCCACCTGATAGTGGATCAAGGACTGTTTTTTGAGATCCACGAGAACTATGCGGCGAATATTGTTGTTGGCTTTGCTCGCCTGGGCGGGCATAGTGTCGGGATTGTGGCTAACCAGCCGGCAATCCTGGCAGGCGTGTTGGATATAAATTCCTCTGAAAAAGCGGCGCGTTTTATCCGTTTTTGTGATGCCTTCAATATTCCGATCGTGACTTTTGAAGATGTTCCCGGCTTTCTGCCTGGCACAGTCCAGGAGCATGGCGGCATTATTCGATCCGGGGCGAAACTCCTGTATGCTTATTGTGAGGCTACAGTCCCCAAGCTGACCGTAATCACACGCAAGGCTTACGGTGGCGCCTATGATGTGATGAGCAGCAAGCATATCCGCGGTGATTTGAACCTTGCCTGGCCTACGGCGGAGATTGCAGTAATGGGTCCCGAGGGTGCGGTGAACATTATCCATCGCAGAGAGCTGTCTCAAACCGAGGATCCTGTCAGGCGCAAGGCGGAGCTGGTCGCAGAATACCGGGAGAAATTTGCCAACCCTTACGTCGCCGCCTCCCGCGGCTACATTGATGATGTGATCGAACCGCACGAAACACGGCCGCGCCTGATTAATGGGCTAGAGATGTTAGCCAATAAGCGTGACTCCAACCCATCCAAGAAACACGGGTGTATACCTTTGTAAAGGTAAGGTACGTTCCATGTTTAAAAAGGTTCTGATTGCTAATCGAGGTGAAATTGCGGTACGGATTATCCGTGCCTGCCGGGAGCTAGGTCTGCAGACCGTGGCAGTCTTTTCCGAAGCCGACCGCCGGGCGCTGCATGTGCGCAATGCCGATGAGGCCTATCTATTAGGACCGGCTCCTTCCCGAGAATCATATTTACGGGGCGATAAAATTATTGAAATCGCCAGGACGTGTGGAGCCGGAGCAATCCATCCCGGTTATGGGTTTTTAGCCGAAAGAGCAGACTTTGCCCAGGCCTGTGCTGATTCCGGGATTGTATTTATCGGCCCAAAGCCCTCTGCGATTGCATCGATGGGCGATAAAGCTGTCGCCCGTCGAACGGTAGCCGCAGCCGGGGTGCTGGTTGTCCCAGGGACTGAAGCAGTAGGTGCTCTGCACGACGATGACTTGCTTGCGATTGCGCCAGTGATCGGGTTTCCGTTGCTGATCAAAGCCACGGCAGGCGGCGGTGGCAAGGGCATGCGCGAAGTCGCTAACCTGGAAGAAATGCCCGGCCTGCTCCGTTCTGCGCGCCGGGAGGCCGAGGCATCTTTTGGTGATGGCAATGTATACCTGGAAAAATTAATCGAAGGCGCCCGCCACATCGAAATCCAATTACTGGCTGATCAGCAAGGAAATACGATTTTCCTGGGTGAGCGGGAGTGCTCGATCCAACGACGGCACCAAAAATTGGTTGAAGAATGCCCTTCGCCATTTGTCGGAGAAGACCAGGATCTCAGAAATAGGATGGGTCAGGTCGCAGTGCGGGCTGCCCAGGCGGTGGATTACGTGAACGCCGGTACGATTGAATTCCTGGTCGATAAAGACAGTAATTTCTACTTCCTGGAAATGAACACCCGCCTTCAAGTTGAGCACCCTGTTACGGAAATGGTTACCGGGGTAGACATCGTCAAGGAGCAAATTCGCATCGCTCGTGGACGACAGTTACGTTATCAGCAGGACGATATTGACCTCAATGGCTGGGCGATTGAGTGCCGCATCAATGCAGAGGATCCGTATAACAATTTCATGCCTTCCACCGGGGTGATCACCCACATAACGCCTCCTACCGGACCAGGAGTGCGTATAGATACGGGTGTTTACGCAGGTTTCGCCGTAACCCCTTATTATGACTCCTTGTTTACCAAGTTGATTGTCTGGGGAGAGACCCGCGCGGAAGCCATCCTCAGGCTGAGGCGTTCTCTGGAGGAATATAAGATCGTGGGTGTGCGGACGAACATACCTTTCCATCAAAAGTTGGTCGATTCGCATCGTTTTATGGGTGGGCAGTTCGATACCCGCTTCGTGGAGGAGCGCTTCTCGATCGAGAGTACCGAAGACGACGCAGATGCTGATCTAGATATTGCTGCCATCATTGCTACGCTGGTTGCGCACCGGTACAATCAGCGCGCTACAAATATTGTCCAGCGAGGGAAACGGGACGCCAGTAACTGGAAGTGGATCAGCCGCTGGGAGCGGATGCAGCATTAAAGCGGCTTTGGATGGATGAGAGAGGATGATCCATGAGATATATTACAACGATTGGTGAACGGGAATTCGCTGTAGAGATCGTCGATGACAGTCATATCCTGGTGGATGGCAAAATTTATGAGCTCAACTTCGACTCAGTAGAAGACCAGCCGGTCTATTCATTGCTGGTCGATGGCTACTCACACGAAGCCTATGTATATTTAGTGGACGGTGTCTGGCAGGTATTGATGCATGGACACTTTTACCCTGTAATGGTTGAAGACGAAGGCGAAAAAAGGCTTCGGACTTCCGTCGCGGGGAGTTTGCACCACGGCGGTGAATACCATTTGAAAGCGCCAATGCCCGGGATGGTGGTCACTGTTCCAGTTGAAGAGGGGCAGGCAGTGGCAAAAGGAGATGTATTATTGGTTCTGGAATCGATGAAAATGCAGAACGAGCTTAAGTCTCCCCGAGATGGGATTGTCACCCACCTGCGGGTAAAATCAGGTGACCGAGTTGAGCAGCATCAGACAATGCTAAGCGTGGTGGATTAATGATGGATCAGGAAAT
>JAGDMX010000386.1 GCA_017860725.1 Chloroflexota bacterium
TCCTTCATTTTGTATTTGTTATAGTAAATGCCATATTCCGCCAACCCGCCGGGTTTGACATCCCGGTTAAGCAAGAGCACTTGCACGCCAGAGGTGGCGAGCTGCCGGGCGGCGTAGATTCCAGCCGGTCCCGCTCCAACAACGGCTACCAGGTGTTTGGCTTGGTTTTCGTTTGCCACAGGATCCTCCAATTCATTTGATAGAGACAAGAATACATCTGGATTATAGCGATTGGTTAAAAATTGCACAAGTGACAATATTCATTCCTTCAGGGTGACGCTTTTATCTTTCGGCGCATGACCTCTTTCATGCCAGGTTCTAGGGATTGCGCAACTTCCTGGTGTGCAAAACGACCAGTTTGTGCTATATTCGGGTCAAGCTTTCCAGCCCATACATGAAACTAGTTACAGGTGTCGATCTAATCGAAATTGAGCGAGTTCAGGCTGCTATTGAGCGTCATGGGCAGCGTTTTTTACAGCGCGTATTCACTCCGTCCGAGCTGGCTGAAGTCGGACTTCATCCTGCTTCCCTGGCAGCGCGCTTCGCTGCCAAAGAGGCTGTCTCTAAAGCCTTGGGGTGTGGCATCGGCCCGGTAAGTTGGCAGGAGATTGAAATTCTGCGCACCCCATCTCGCCAGCCTGTACTCCGCCTACACGGTGCTGGTCAGGATTTATCTTCCCGATTGGGCATTCACCACTGGTCCGTCAGCCTCAGCCACACCCATGAGCATGCCATCGCCATGGTCGTGGGGATCGGTGAGTGAGCAAAGGCTCCTAAAAAAAGCGGAGGTGCCCACCACAATATCCAGCCGCAATTACAATTCCTGAGCTTATTGCATTTTTTTATAGCCGTTTCTTTTCGCCAAAGGAGTATAGGATGTCGCCCGCCTTAAAAAAAATATTATTAGGCTTACTCGTATTTATTCTCGTGGTCGGAATTGTGGCCGCCGGTTTCGGGGTGTATACCGTTCGCAATTCCTTCCCTCAGGTCAAAGGTGAGATCCAGATAGCCGGTTTGGATGGTCCCGTGGATATCTACCGGGATGAATTTGGCGTCCCGCATATTTTCGCCACCACCCAGCACGACCTGTTTTTTGCTCAAGGCTATGTCCATGCCCAGGATCGTTTCTGGCAGATGGACTTCTGGCGTCATATTGGCTCCGGTCGCCTCTCGGAGATGTTCGGTGAATCGCAGTTGGAGACCGACCGCTTCCTGCGCACCCTCGGCTGGGCGCGCCTGGCCCAGGAAGAGGTCAAAACGACCGATCCGGAGACGCTTAAAACTCTGCAGGACTACGCCGCCGGAGTCAATGCTTACCTTGGAGAGCACACCGGTAGTGATCTCAGCCTGGAGTACGCTGTCCTCAAGTTGCTCAACAGCGGCTATCAACCCGAACCCTGGCAGCCGTTGCATACCACTACCTGGGCGAAAGTAATGGCCTGGGATTTGGGTGGCAATATGAACAGAGAGATTCAGCTGGCAGTCCTCTCCAAAACCTTTACCCAGGCTCAATTGGATGAGCTATTCCCTCCCTATCCGTCCGATCATCCTTATATCGTGCCGGGCTTCACCCTGGGCAGCCAGCCTCAAAACGACCGGTCGGTTTCCCAGCCAATACCCGACCTGACCGGGTTGTTCCAGCGCGTCGCCCGGCAGGCTGCCCTGCTGGATCCTGTCTTGGGACCGCGCACCGCTGAGATTGGCTCCAACAACTGGGTTGTTTCCGGTGATCTGACTGCTTCCGGCAAGCCGCTCCTGGCGAATGATCCCCACCTGGGCATCCAAATGCCCTCCATCTGGTACGAGGTCGGTCTGCACTGTGTGAACAAAGGCCCCGATTGCCCTTATGATGTCACCGGCTTCTCGTTTGCCGGCGCTCCAGGCGTGATCATCGGGCACAATGACCGCATTGCCTGGGGCTTAACCAATGTCGGTCCTGATGTCCAGGATTTGTTTATAGAAAAGATCAATCCCGATAACCCCAACCAGTATGAGGTCAATGGTCAGTGGGTCGATATGCAGCTGGTCAAGGAGACCATCCAGGTGGCCGGTGGCGAGCCGCAGGAATTGACCGTGCGCTACACCCGCCATGGTCCCATCGTCTCCGATACTTACGCCGACTTGGAAGATTTCGGCCAGAAAGCCGGGGGGGATATTCCGGAGAACTATGCCGTAGCTCTGCGTTGGACTGCCCTGGAAGTTAACCACATGTTCCGCGCCGTCATCGGCTTCGACCGGGCCCAGAACTGGGACGAATTCCGGGAAGCCGCCCGTTCCTTTACCGTACCTTCGCAAAACCTGGTTTATGCGGATGTCGATGGCAACATCGGCTACCAGACTCCTGGCAATATTCCCATCCGCGCCCAGGGTGATGGGCGCCTGCCTGTGCCCGGCTGGACCGATGAGTACGAGTGGCAGGGGTACATCCCCTTCGAGGAGCTGCCCAATACTTTTAACCCCCCGCAGGGCTATGTCGCCACTGCCAACAATGCTGTGGTCGACTCAAGCTACCCATATTTCATCAACTACTATTGGGATTACGGTTTCCGTGCCAAGCGCATCGTGGAATTGATCGAGGTCGGTGCCGGCTCGATCGACATTCCCTATATGCAGAGCATCCAGGGTGATGCCAAGGACCTCAACGCTGAGTTGCTCGTGCCGATCTTGCTTCAGATCCCGCTCGACGATGAGCGCCTGTCAGATGCCCGGGCTATCCTGCAAGATTGGGATTACTTCAACACGCTGGACTCTGCGCCGGGTGCGCTCTATAACCTATTCTGGAAGAATTTGCTGGTAGAGACTCTGCACGATGATCTGCCGGAAGACTACTGGCCTGGTGGTGGCACCCTGGCCTTTGAGTTCTTCCGCCAGCAGGTCGATCAGCCAGACTCCTACTGGTGGGACAATCAGGGTACCCCCGAGGTGGAGAACCGCGACCAGATCTTCAGCCGCGCCTTCGCCAAAGCAGTCGATGAGATCGAACAGTTGCAGGGAAAAGACTCAAAACGTTGGAATTGGGGTGACCTGCACACCGCCACCTTTGAAAACCAGACTCTTGGCCAATCCGGAGTCGGCCCGATTGAAGCCCTGTTCAATCGCGGCCCCTTCCAGACGCCCGGCAGCAGCAGCAATGTGAACAATATCGGCTGGGATGCTGTCGACGGATTCAATGTAAATTCTTTGCCTTCCATGCGCATGGTCGTTGACCTGGGAAATCTGGAAAACTCGCAGACCATGCACACCACCGGGCAATCGGGTCATGCTTATCACCCTCATTACATCGATATGGCCGATTACTGGCGCGCAACGCAGTACCATCCGATGCTGTGGAGCCGTGCTCAGGTGGAATCCGGTGCGGATAATTACCTCCGCCTGGTGCCGTAAGAATCAAACCGCCCCATGTGAGTGGATTGCATGGGGCGGACGAAAATCC
>JAGDMX010000387.1 GCA_017860725.1 Chloroflexota bacterium
TTCAACATCTAATGAGTATTAAAGTCAACGGAGGCATTATGCATGAAAAACAGTTTGATGGCGCGGTTGAACGGCTGCGCTCTCCTGAACGGGTGGTACGTTTGGAAGTGGAGCGTGTAGCCGATTTATGTTTGGAATCGGGGGGTTTTAAAACCGTTTTGGATGTGGGGGTTGGCTCGGGCATATTCGCCGAAGCCTTTAGTCGGCGTGGGCTGGTGGTCGCCGGTGTCGATATCAATCCACAGATGGTCACAGCCGCCAGGCAGTTCGTGCCGCAAGGGGATTTCCGGGAGGCGCCCGCTGAAGCGCTACCGTATCCAGATGGCTCGTTTGACCTGGTTTTTATGGGTCTACTCTTGCACGAATCGGATGAACCGCGTAAGGTGCTGCAGGAAGCTCGACGAGTTACCTGCCGGCAGGTGTGTATCCTGGAATGGCCGTATCTTGAGGAAGAGTTTGGGCCTCCCCTGGCTCACCGCCTGAAACCGGCTGACATCGCAGAAATGTCTCGGCAGGCTGGCTTTGCCCGGTTGGAAACTGTTCAGCTTAACCACCTGGTTTTATATCGTTTGAATACTCGAGAGATTTGAATGGCATTTATTTCGCCGCCAGAGAAATTCCCTATATTCTTGCGTTTCGGCTTGTGGATCGCCCGTAGAGTCAGTGGGAGAGATCTATTGCCTGCCCGTTTGCTGGCCTGGTATCCAAAAGCTGCGCTCAGCTCAGCCGTTTTAGAGGGACTGATTACGCATCGCGATGGAAATTTGGATACGCGTATCTTAAAGCTGGTGCGCTTGACAGTCTCATACACAGCCGGTTGCCCATTCTGTGTGGATATGAATTCGGCGGGGTGGCAAAAATTAATCACACCAGACGAATTAGCCGTACTCCAAGGACGCAAACCAATCACCGAGGTTCAATCAATGACAGATAGAGAAATACTGGCGATCGAATATGCCAGGTTAGCCTCCAGCACTCCAATGAAGTTCCCCTCTTCATTTATGAACGACCTTAAAGAACATTTTAACGAGCGAGAGATCGTCATATTGGCGACGACCTCAGCGCAGGTAAATTATTGGACCCGCTTGATCAAGGCTTTAGGAGTCCCACCGGAGGGATTTTCAGGAGTTGAATTGTACCTGGATCTTGACGGGGGCTGATAGACTTACGTTTAGTGAACGTGGACCAGCAGGGGCTCGTTCACGAGCGTCCCTGTAATGTATGAGCTAACCGCCGAGTCGATTGATTTTTGTTGAGTCAGAATAACTTTCAAGCCGGCAGCCACAGCCCGGTCATAAGCCGGTGCACCCATCCCTCCTGAAAGGAGCGCCTGGCAATCCGCTATGGCCTCGACCATCCGTTGGCCTGGATGAACTCCTGCCGGATGGGTATGTTCCCCATGTTGATGGCTGGCCTTCTCGCGTAACTCTGAGGATACAATCTGGTCATTTTCCAGTGTGATTACCCGGAAGAATTTTGCTTGCCCAAAATGAGAGCTGATGACTGCGCCATCATCAGTGGGAATTGCCAATTTAATTTTTGTCATGTCTTTGACCCGGGAGACGAGCTGCTCTGTCAGTTAGGTAAGTTTGAAAGCTCCAAAAACCGATCTACAACTTTTCGAAGCATCGGCTCGGGCAATGCTCCGATCTGCCGGTGAACGACTTCGCCCTTGTCCAGGAACAACATCGTCGGGATCCCCTGCACACCATATTTCATCGCCCATTCAAAATGATCGTCTGTGTTTACTTTGGCAACGATCAGTTTACCGGCGTATTCTTCGGCGACCTTGTCCAGGATGGGGGCGACCATTTTGCACGGTATGCACCAGGGCGCCCAGAAATCTACAACTACAGGCAGGGTTGATTTGAGGACAACCTCCTCAAAAGCAGCATCAGTTATATGTACAGGTTCAATCATGGTTACAGCTCCATATTCATTGGGGTTTGTATATCCGGTTTAGATGCATAGGAATGATAAAGGTTGCACGTTTAGGCTTGTTTTTTGTCATAACATCTGCGGACAAATGTCATTAGAGTGCCTGGCTCCAGAGACGCCGTGGCATCTTCAGGCACAAGTAAATTCGACCCCCGTCCAACTAGAAATTGAGAAGTTCCGGGTTGGGATTGCCTGGCGGTTGGTTCCTTAGTTAAAAGCCTTAATATGCCCGCCGGTCCTCTCGATATGCAGGAAGAGGCTCACAAATCAGGCTGACATTCTTCCAATCCAACAGGAGCCGCTGTGCAATCGCCGGCGTTTCAACCGCAATGAGTGAGAATGCGGATGCCTCATGCAGAGTATCCAGCAAGGGTTTCAAATAACCATAAATTTCGGGATGGTGCACGCTGGGCATGCTGTTCAGGGCATGATGAGCGGATTGGCGCAGCGGCTCAGTGATTGGCTGTGTGCTTAATACTTTCAGGATCGCCGGTATCGCAGCACAGTCGAGGTTGGCCAGGACGCGCGCCGTCGTCCAGCGAACTTCATAATTGTCATCGACCAATCCATCGGCCAGAACATCGACGGCGCGTAAATCGCCAATCTGACCCAGGGCGCGGGCGGCGTGCCAACGGACGTGGGGATCCGGATGGTGCAAGGCGTGTAACAGGGCAGGCTCGGCCCGAATCCCCATTTCAGTAATTGCCTGCGCGGCGGCTTGATGGATGGATCGCTCCGGGCTTGCCAGTGCCTTGACCAGCGGTGGGCCGCAGGTCACGTCATCCAGAGCAGCTAATGCCTGAACGGCGCGCCACTGCCAACGGATACATTGATCGCGGGATAAATCCGGTGTAGGGCTGCAAGGATTGCTGAGGATTTCATCCAGGATTGGCACACTGCGCAGATTCCCGCGCAGTCCCAACAGATAACCGGCTGCCCAACGATTGAGCAAGTCTGGATCGCCCAATGCTGGCAACAGGACACCCTGCTTGACTTCAAATTCACATTCCGGATCAGGGCTCGAATCGACAATGTATATCTCGACTAACGATTGCATAGAGCGCGAGACCATGAATCTCTGCCGGACCTGAGAGGTCGGTTCGCCTCGATGCGCTGCCGACTTTGGGAGCTCAGGCGGTGTACTCAGCTCTCCGGTCTCATCCAGCTCCGGCCAGCAGTTGTGCCCGATGCAGTACAGCAAGCGCTGCCAAAGTCCTTCACTGGAAGCGGAATGTAAAGCCGACTGCATCATGTGGCGCAGGTCAGGGTTGGAAGAGTTGAGATACCCCATGACGTGCTGGATGGACTCCGGATCGCCGGCAATCGCATTTTCGATCATCTGGTAGAGCGTAGGTGACTCGCTGACCATAGGGACCTCCTTTCTAAAGTCGTCGCTGGAGCTCTTTGCAAACCGATCGGCATCTCCGGAGCTTGCAAAGCTCGCTCAGCTTCCCCAATCCGTCAGGTTCATTGATCGCAGA
>JAGDMX010000065.1 GCA_017860725.1 Chloroflexota bacterium
GTGTCGGCGTCGTTCCCCCCGGTCGCCTTAGGTTTTATGTTTCTTCCCGTATTGGCTGATGTTGATCCTCCTCTGCGATTCCAAAGCTCTTCAGGAAGCTCAACATCGCCTCAATGTCGAGGAAGGCAGCCCTCTGGCCACTCTGTATATGCTCGACACAACCCCGCCAGCGCACTTCGTCGGCTGCCCTCTCGCGCCAGAAGTGGACGACGAAGGTGAAGGTGGTGGTGGTCCATGAGGACGGCAGTCTCATTCGATCATCATCGTGATTCATTGCTGTCCTTCCTGGAGGTACAGCCAACTCTAGAATTTTGACCGCGCTTTGCTCGATCCTGTGGCGCTAACCGAAGGGCTGGCTCCGGTTGCTCGGACTCAACTTATTTATAGAGTTTCCCATAGAAGCTGATTATGCCCCATGCGTTGGGTGATGGGGCTGCAGTAGCCGTTCCCGAGTAGGTGCCCTCACCGGTCACATCCACGAACCGGCCGGTACCGCCTGTGATCCAGTAATCACCCCAGAAGTCGACTAACCCCCCCGGTAAGAACTCTCCTGTACCATCGAATTTCCAGTAGAGCTTGTCACCGTTGTCGGCGATGAATGTCCCCTCACCAAATTGCCACATGGGTGGGCCTTGATAGACAGTCCCGGTAGCAGAAAAGTGGCTCTCTCCCAGGTGTGTCGCCTGGCCATCGAATTCAAATGTCTGTTTGACACAGATGCACTCGGGATCAAACTTAGCCACAGGAACCCCATGGTAGGTCCCCTTGAACGGCACTACGGGAGAATCAGCAGACGCCAGCGGTGGCGCACTGGCAGCCAAAACCAGGGTCAGGACCAGGGCCAGCATTAAGAGAATTTTCGTTTTCATGATCGTGTTTACCCCTTTCGTAGAGATTGATACTTTCGACTTTTTGCTCATACAGAACCAGAGCCAGCCAGCGGCTTGTGATTTAAACATAGCATGCCGGTGTCAAAAAAGTGTCAAATTTTATTTCGATACCCACTGCCGGTGGGCCTGGGTTTCGACAGGATGATAGCGCTGCTCAGCGTCATTCCCGGCGACCAGCGCGGCCGGCCGGTCCCGAGGCCTTGTCCGCCCGATTAGACTATGCGGCGCTACGCACCGACCGGAACAGCTGGAGGAAGGTCAACACGGATGGCGAGCGGATGTAGGTGGAGGTGGAATGGAAGGAAGGCGCACTGGTATCGTTGTTTGATTTAGAATGGGTGTTGCACTTCGCATTATTTCCTGCTATAAAAGTAATAGAGAGAGCCACAGGCTTCTCTGTATAGACGATTGGTGCAACCCCAGGTACGCGTGCGACTGGCAAGAAAGGTATCCAGGATGAAACCCAGAATTAATTCAACTCATTTTGGCTCGATCACCATCGAGGGCGAGAGGTATGAAAACGATGTCTTGATCCGGCTGGGCGGTGAGGTAAAGAAACGCAAGAAAAAACTATCCAAGGCAATTTATGGCACTTCACATACCATCTCTGTGGAAGAAGCCAAATATATCTTTGAGGAGAAGGCTAAACGACTGATCATTGGGACAGGTCAGAGCGGTATGGTCAAGCTCTCGGAAGAAGCTGCCGAGTATTTCCGTAAAAATAACTGCCGGGTACAGATGTTACCCACCCCCGATGCGATTCGGATTTGGAATAAAGCGGATGGTGAGGTCATTGCTTTGTTCCATGTTACCTGTTAGCCCGTCCGAATTCTTGCAGAACTTAGTACCAAATCCTTGTATTGGCATTAAAGTGTTCGGGGAGCAGCTGAAGATGACGGCAGCAGCTCCAGAAGAGGTTGTCAGTGTCCGATTCCAGCTCGGGGAGGCGACTGTGTGAACCCTTTTTACAGGCAATCATCGGGGTGGCCCACATCAGGAGATAAGGATGTCACCTAATTGCGCGGAGTGTGGAGCTAACCTTAGCGAAGGTGTCAGCTGCCAGTCTATCTATGAATCCTTCCTTGCCCTGGAATATACTGACTACGGCTATGGAGAGGTCCATATGCTGACGGTAGCCTGTTTTATGATCCAGCACAGGCGCTATAGCGATGAAGCGCTCATCTGGATCGAGCAAAAGCTCCATGATTACTTCGAAAGAGGAATTCCGGTCGACCAGATTCGCCGTCGAGCCGAAATAGAAACCGACCAGACCAGGCGCGCCTGGAAAGTTATTCGCCAAGCAGATGCACCACCGCTGCCTGAGATCGCATGGTCCATGACGATCGTCGACGTTGCTGCCAATTATCAAGACGCGCAAAGCTATTGCGAGCTGGTGGAACGATGGGCACGCATAACATTGCATGAGATGAAACCCCTGCTCACAAAGTCCTGAGAGCAACCAGCGCATGCATTGCACAAGCGGGTGGTGAATCGCTCAAAGAAACGCTCCTTACCCGTAGATTAGAAATACAAAGTGGAATACCCATGCCTGTGCGTACACCCGCGCCAATCAGGTTCGTGGCAGGCTCAATCAATCGGCAAGCACAACCTCTTAATACATGAGCATTTTGTTAAAAAAGGAAACAAAAGACCGGACATACATGATAAAATATATCTTGTTGTTGCTCTCTACCAGGCATTCGCCTGCGTTGCATCTCACCCCCTCTACATTGCTGTCATTGATCGAGTGAGTTTCCAAAAGGGTTTAGGCGTACTTTTCGTGTGGGAACAAAATGTCCAAATTACCGGTTGGAACAGTAACTTTTCTCTTTACGGATATCCAGGGAAGCACGCAATTGTGGGAGAGAAATCCACGGGCGATGCAGACCTCCCTGGCACATCATAACAGCTACCTGTACGAAGCCATTCAAACGCATGGTGGTACAGTCTTTAAGGTAGTCGGCGATGCTTTCCACGCTGCATTTGATAACCCGGTCCGGGCAGTAGAAGCGGCGCTGGAAGCTCAGCGCAAGCTGCATACCGCTCCCTGGGACAATATAGGGCCGCTACGGGTGCGCATGGGTATTCATGTGGGTCAGGCCGAAGTGATCGACAAAGAGTACAGCGGGCATACCCTCAACCGGGTGGCGCGCATCATGGCCGCCGGGCACGGCGGGCAGGTCCTTGTGTCTCTGGCTGTGGCAGAACTGGTGCGCGGTCATCTGGCTGAGGATCTGGCATTGAAAGACCTGGGAGAGCACTTCCTCAAGGGGTTGGTTCAACCCGAACGTATCTTCCAGGTCATCGCGCCGGATTTGCCGGTAGACTTCCCGCCACTCGTCACAAAGGACCTGCCGCGAGGCTATGAGCTGCGAGACAAGATCGGCACCGGTGGGTTTGGGACTGTGTATAAAGCCTACCAACCCGGTATTGACCGGGAAGTGGCGATAAAAATCGTCAATCCCGAGTTTGCCAACAATCCCGATTACATCCGACGTTTCGAGGCCGAAGCCCAGGTTGTCGCTCGCCTGGAACACCCCCGCATCGTGCCTCTGTACGATTTCTGGCGTGAGCCCGACGCGGCTTATCTGGTGATGCGGTATTTGCGCGGGGGCTGCCTGTTATCTCTCCTCCAACACGGGTCTTTACAGGTGCCTGTTGCGATCGAAATGGTGAACCAGATCGCAGACGGTCTGATGGCTGCGCACCGGCAGGGAGTGGTCCACGGAGACATCAAGCCGGAAAACATTCTGCTTGACGAAGCCGAAAATTTTTATCTGTCTGATTTCGGCATTGCCGTGAATTTCGGCCTGGATGGCAAAGACCCTGCCAAAGCCAGTTATTTACTGGGTTCCCCTCGGTACATAGCCCCCGAACAACTACTGGGCCAGACGATCGGCCCACAAACCGACCAGTACAGCCTGGGCGTTGTCCTGTACGAAGTGCTTACCGGGGAACACCCATTTCCATACGACTCGCTCGCTCAGATCATTGAGAATCAGCTGCATGGCTCGCTGCCTGCCATCCACGATCAGCGCCCAGAGATCCCCAAAGAGGTCGATCGAGTGCTTCAGCAGGCCACTGCCAAGGATCCGGTGGCACGCTTCCCCGATATCCTGGCGTTTGCAGCCGCATTCCGCCAGGCCATCTCGGGCGGCCGCGCCGTTTCGGCAGCAGAAGTCTATTCCCGCCCCCTGTCTGCCCCTGCGCCACCGAATCCTTATAAAGGGCTGCGCGCCTTCGAGGAGACAGATGCAGCCAACTTCTTCGGTCGTCAGGCGCTAACCCAACGCCTGGTGGCGCGATTGGACGAAAACAGCCCCAGGTCGCGTTTCCTGGCAGTCGTAGGCCCCAGTGGCAGCGGTAAATCCAGCCTGGTAAAAGCCGGCATGATCCCTGCCTTACGCAGAGGTGCGGTGATGGGTTCGCAGGATTGGTATTATGTGGAGATGATCCCCGGCCGCCATCCCTTTGAAGAACTGGAGCTCAGTTTGCTACGGATCGCATCGAACCCGGGAGTAAACTTGATGGATAACCTGCAGGGCGACGAGCACGGCCTGCTGCGAGCCTCTCGCCTGGCGTTGCCTGCGCAGGATGCACAGCTGTTCCTGCTGGTCGACCAGTTTGAAGAGATCTTCACCCTTGCCGAGGACCGTTCCGAGGTCCGGCGCTTCCTCGACAACCTGTACATGGCAATCACTGAGCCATACAGCCCGGTACATGTGGTTGTGACCCTGCGAGCCGACTTTTACGATCGTCCGTTGATGTATCCCAACTTCAGTTCGCTGGTGCAAGAAAGGACCGAGGTCGTAGTCCCGCTTACCGCCGAGGAGCTCAAAGAAACGATTTCCAGACCGGCCGAACGGGTGGGTATATCCCTGGAGCCCGGACTGGCGGAGGCCATTGTCAGCGACGTGATCGACCAGCCGGGAGCCCTCCCGCTGCTGCAGTATGCCCTGACGGAGCTCTTTGAGCGCCGTGAGAGCGGACGGCTGACCTTCAATGCTTATCGATCGATCGGCGGGGTGTTGGGGGCACTGCAACGCCGGGCGGATGAAAGCTACGCCGGTTTGGACGAGAGTGGCAAGGAATTTGCCAGGCAAATGTTCCTGCGCCTGGTGACTCTGGGCGAAGGGGTAGAAGACACCCGCCGCAGAGTGCTGCGCTCCGAATTAGAGGCGCTCACCTGGAACGGTAAGGTGCGAACCACCGAGCAGGAAAAAGGCCTCACGACCGCTGGCAGCCGCGCAGAACCCACATCGGCGAGTTCAGGAAATGAGGCTTCCGCTGCGAGACCGGTGTTTACCAGCCCGATCCCTGCGAACAAGAATCAGGCGGACATGGCGGATGTGATTCAAATATTTGGGAAAGCCCGCCTGCTATCTTTCGACCGCGATCCGGTAACCCGCAGCCCGACTGTGGAAGTAGCCCACGAAGCCTTGCTGCGTGAGTGGCAAAGGCTGCGCGCCTGGCTCGATCGCAACCGTTCAGACTTACGTATGGAGCTTGCGTTGAGGCGCTCGGCTGGGGAATGGGTCAGCGCCAGCCGCGACCCCAGTTTCTTACTGCGCGGCTCCCGGCTGGATCAGTTCGAAACCTGGGCAAACGAGACCGAGCTGCTGCTCACAATGGAGGAGCATTCCTTCCTGGAGGCTAGCCTTGCCGACCGGCAAGCACGCCATTCGGCGGAAGCAGCCCGCCAGGCGCGCGAGGCTGCTTTGGAGCGCCGGTCATTGCTGGTCACGCGCGTCCTGTTGGTCGTCCTGCTGGTGGCTGCTTTCGTTTCCTTGACGCTGGCCAGCCTTGCCCGCCGAGCCCAGGTTGAAGCCGAGGATCATGCGATTGCTCTCCAAACACAGGAGAGTATTGCCATCGACAAAGCCTCGGCCCTCGGCACTCAGCAGGCGATTTCTGTAGAGCAGGCCAACCAGCTCGCTACCCAGGTTGTAATCGCCCGAGACGAAGCGCAGGCGCGCGGCCATGCCGAAGCCCAGGTGGTAAGCGAGCAAGAACAAGTCATGCAACAGGCTCGCCTGGCGACCTCGCGGGAGCTGGCATTAGCGGCGATCAACAACCTGGAAACCGACCCCGAGCGCAGTGTCTTGCTTGCCATCCAGGCTCTATCGATTGCGCACACCCTGGAGGCACAAGGTGCACTGCATCGTGCCGTGCAGGCATCCCGTGTGCGCCTTTCCCTGCCTGGTACTACCGCTGAAATCAGCCCGGACGGAAGTCATCTGGCGACGAGCGGTCCAGATGGGATCGTCAAGATTTGGGATGCCGCCAGCGGTCAGGAGCTGCTCTCGATGAGCGGTCATACCGACAAGGTTCAAGGGCTGGCTTTCCGGTTCGACGGCAAACGCGTGGCCAGCGCCAGTCATGATGGCACAGCCCGGGTGTGGGATGTCACGACTGGCCTGGAATTGTTAACACTGAACGCCCACGAAGGAGGCACGCACGCCGTATCCTTCTCTCCGGATGGGACGCGCCTGGCAACGGCGGGCATGGATGATACCGTCAAAGTGTGGGATTCGGTCTCTGGCAAATTATTGCTTACCTTAGATGCCCCCAGCGAGGGGTTCCATAAGGGTAATGCCCTCGCCTTCAGCCCGGATGGGATTTATCTGGCCGTAGCCGGCTCCGATGGACTCATACTGCTTTGGGATATGCAGGCCGGCCAAACCGCCTTGCGCTTGAACGGCCGGCCACCCATAGCTTTCCATCCCCAAGGGACCACGTTGGCCTCCATGGATGAGCAGGGCAATCGTGTGGTCCTCTGGAATTTGGCCAAATCGCTCGCTTCAGGGGCGGGAAAAATTCAGAATACCCTGGGTGGCTACACCAATCCGGTCCTCGAGATCGCTTATAGCCCGGATGGCACCCGCCTGGCCACCGGCAGCCTGGATGGCAGCACCTGGGTGTGGTCGCTAAACTCGGGAGGTGGGGAGAAGATGCTGGACCTTCCTGGCCATATCGGTGTGATCTGGGATATCTCGTTCAGCCCAGATGGTCAGCGCATGCTGACAGCCAGCGTGGATGGAACCGTCCGCATTTGGGATATCTCCCCTTTGAACAATGCCGGATTGCTGGTCCTGAGTGGGCATGGGGGCCAGCTTACCCGGGTAGCAATCGATCCGAATGGCAAATACCTGGCGACGGCTGGCTATGACGGTAATGTGAAAGTGTGGACTATGCCTGATGGGCGGGAACTCTTCACCTTGCCTGCCCACATCGGACCGGTGTGGGGCATCGCCTTCAGCCCGGACGGACAGAGTCTGGCGACTGCCGGAGCGGACAATGTCGCCAGGATATGGGATCTACGCGCTTCATTAGCCAGTCCGGATAGTCCAGCCCGGCTAGAGATCACTGGTCATCAGAATCTGAAAAACAAACTAAGCAGCCAACCGGGTATCCGGCAGGTAGCTTTCAGCCCCGATGGCTCACGGCTGTTGACCGCCGGAGCGGACGGGATGGTCAAGTTATGGGATAGCGATACCGGTCAGGAAATTGGTGCTTTTGAGTTCAAAGCCACGCGTTATGGAATAAGCGGGGTCGCCAGTGCCGTCTTCAGTCCCGATGGGAAGCAGTTGGCCGCTGTGACCGAAGGTCCCGAATCTACATTCCGGGTGTGGGAAATCGAGACGGGTAATATAGTCTACGAGGCTTCTAGGCATGTGGAGGATGACGCATACTTCGCCCTGGCCTATAGCCCGGATGGCAACCGCCTGGCCGTCTCCGGCCTGAACATTACGGTTACGGTTTACGACTTGCATGCTCGCCAGGTAAGCAACACCATTTCCGGCTATAAAAGTGCGGTACTAGGGATGGACTTAAGCCACGATGGGACTCTCCTGGCCACATCCCACGCCGATGGGACGGTCAGGGAGTGGAATTTACTCACCGGTCAAGAGCTGTTGTCTTTATCTGGCAACTCAGGCCCGGTTTCCAGCGTCGTCTTCAGCCCGGATGATCAATATTTGATCACTTCTGGGTATGATGGAACAGCCCGCGTCTTCGTACTCAACCTCGACGAATTAATCCGGCTGGCGCAAACCCGGGTAACCCGTCAACTGACAGAACAGGAATGCCGGCAGTATCTGCATACAGAAGGCTGCCTGGCCAACGCCTCCGCCCTCCCCTGATCCTCTGCCCTAGTCTGTGCTTGGGCGCCCCATGCTTTGACACCACGCCTGGGTGGATTCGTTTATCTGGGGTGTGTGGATTTATTCACAACGCGTTTTCCGCGATCATAACCACCCCCCGAACAATCCCCAGCACCATAAAAACAGAATGTATCCCGATGACCTATTTACCCAAACGAATTCAGGCATTCAGTTTTGTTAGGTCAGGATATTCAGAGTATTAACATAGTATTTCACGGAAACGGGGTGGTAGAATGTCGCCATGAATAGGGTTGCCCCAGGCAAAATCAGCAAGGCAAAAGCACTCTGCACGGTCGATCGGATCGCGCGACATCGAGTCCGGCAGATAGCCTTGAGCATTTGGGTGGCAGCCCTGGCGGCCTGGCTCGCCCTTAGCCCCATTCCTGCCTCCGCCTCTCAAGCGGTGAATTTGTCGGCTGCCATACCCGACGTCGCTTCCATCGCCGCGTGGGACCCGTCTGCCCTTCCCCTCCCCGATGCCTCGAGCCGGGCAGAGCCGGAGCCGAAAATACCAGCCAAGGATTACCTGCCGGACCTGCGCACCCTGCCGATGACCGAGCTGCGGCTCCAACTCCTGCCTGGCGGCTGGCGTTTTATACGCCTGGCAAATACGATCTGGAATAGCGGTCAGGGGCCTTTGGAATTGATTGGCGAATTGAACGCTGACACCGAACAGACCCGCGTTCACCAGCAGATCTACACCTCGACGGACAGCCAGCGCAGAATTCTGGTGGGCGAGTTTGTCTGGCACCCCACCCATGATCACTGGCATATGGGTCAATTCACTCTCTATGAGCTGTGGGCGTTAAATCCAGATCTCAGCCTGGGTAGCATTGTGGCCAGCAGTGATAAATTGTCTTACTGCGCTATGGATACGGATCCCGTGGATCTGGGACATCCTCGTTTCTCCCTGCGCCGGGGTTACGTCGGCTGTGGTCAGTATAAGCAAGGTCTGTCCGTTGGTTGGGGTGACACCTACCAGTCGTTTCTGGACGGGCAGTCCCTGGATGTGACCGGACTTCCCGACGGTTATTATGCTCTCATTTCGGCTGTTAATCCCGATGGGCTGATCCTCGAAGAGAATTACGCCAATAATGCCGCACGGGCATACCTGGAACTAAGAGGAGATCGCATGACGGTAGTCACGCTGAAGCACATCAAAATGACTCAGTGCGATGAGTCTCTGTGTAAATAAGGCTATCCGGTCGAGACAGCACTTTGCCTGATGATCGGTTACCTCATCATTCGAAGAC
>JAGDMX010000388.1 GCA_017860725.1 Chloroflexota bacterium
ACCCCCACAGCGACCGCGGCCTACACCGAAACGTTAATAGCTACGGCGACAACTGCAGCGACAGCTACTCGCCAGATTCCGCCGACCCCTACCGCCACACCGACGCCAATCCCCACGCCTAGCGAGCCGACGCCTCCCAACACGATTCAATGGGATGAGGCCGCTCAGCACATTGGCGAAGAGATGACCGTCTGCGGGCCGGTGATCGGGGCGCACTATGCTCAAAGCAGTAATGGGCAACCAACTTTCTTAAACATTGGCAAGGATTTCCCAAGCCCCGAGCGCTTCACGGCTGTGATCTGGGGAGAAGATCGATCTAATTTTCCTACTCAACCCGAGAGCACTTATATGGGGCAAACTGTTTGTGTCAGCGGACTGATCGAAGCATACGCAGGGACGCCAGAGATAAAAGTCGAGGCCCCCACTCAAATTACATCTTACTAGGGTCTGCGGATGAAAATCGATGTGTTTTGGGTATTGACATTCGCGGTTCGTTTCTCTATAATGGTTATATCATTATATCCAATTACTAGAAGTAATCTCAAAAATAACGCGATAGAGTGTTTTGCGACGGTGCAGCCGCCGCAAAACACTCCAACCCCTCATTTTTGAGATGAGTCTAGAAACCACCCGGGACACGGCAGCCATGCAGGTGCGACCGCTCAATAAAAACAATCCTGAACCGCTTTACCGCCAGTTATATTCCAGGCTGGCGGAGCAGATTATTTCTGGTGAGATTAAAGCGGGAGAACGCATACCGCCCGAGCGTGAACTGGCGGATTATTTAAATGTCAGCCGGATAACCGCTCGCCAGGCGATCGACGCGTTGGTCGAGAGCGGGATGGTTTACCGCGAGCAAGGGCGAGGCACCTTTGTGGCCGAGCCAAAGATGCGGGGTGTGATCGGTTTCACCAGCTTCAGCGAAGAAATGATCGCTCGCGGGATGCAGCCCAGCTCGATTGTCATCACGCAGGAACTGGTTACAGTCGGTGAACGCCTGCAAAGGGCACTCAAAATTGGCCCGGAGGAGCAGGCCCTACACCTAGTGCGCGTGAGGCTGGCCAACGGCAAGCCGGTTGCCCTGCAAGCGTCTTACCTGCCCCAACGGCTGTGCCCCGGCCTGGAAAACGAACCGATAGGGTCGCAATCGCTGTATTCCATCCTGCGCGAGAAATATTATATCAACCCAACCTGGACAGAGGCCGAAGTGGAAGCCGTGCAAGCGTCTGCCGAAGAAGCCCACGAGCTGCAGATCGACAAAAACGATCCCGTGCTGGTGATCAAGGGTATCACTTTCACCGAATCGTTCGAGGTGGTGGAAAGCGTGCGCACAGTCTACCGCAGTAAAGGACTGGCCATCTATCTCGGACGGCAGCGGATTTCGAGCTTTGCCCGTTAGGGTTACGAAAGAAATTATTGGTCTGATGAAGTCAGTCGTTTTAACCACTCCAGGAAGCGTTCACCTGACCGATTTGCCCCGGCCGACTCCGGGTGAGGGCGAAGTGAGGCTGCGGGTTGTGCTGGCGGGCATCTGCAGCACCGACCGGCATATCTTCCAGGGGCACTTCACGGTGCAGCTGCCGCGGGTATTGGGACACGAGCTGGTTGGCAGCGTCGCAGTGGGAGCAGGCGTGCCACCAACCTGGGTGGGGCAGGTTTGTGGTGTTCAGCCAGCACGGTTCTGTGGAAAGTGCCCACCCTGCCGGCGGGGATTGCCGGAATTGTGCGAACAGTTTGCCTGCCTGGGCAACACCCAGGACGGCGGTTTTGCAGAGTATACGCTGGTGCGGGCGGAGCAACTGGTGCCATTAGGAAGCTTACCCCCTGAAGTTGCAGTTTGGCTGGAACCCTTAGCCTGCGTGCTGCATGCCCTGGAAGTTAGCGCGGCTGCCACAAGCCAAAGCGTGCTGGTTTCTGGAGCAGGCACCCTGGGTAAATTAATGGTGATGACGCTGAGTGCAACCAGCCAGGCACAGCTGGCGGTCGTCGATCCAAACCCAGACAAAGTCCAGCAGGCTTTGGAACTGGGCGCACAGGCAGGATGGGTGGTGCCGCGTTCCGGCCCGGCAACAGAGGTAGGCGAGCAAATCCGCCAATGGGCAGCGGATGGCTTACAAACCGTGATCGATACCAGCGGATCGCCGGCAGCGATCGAACGGGCGATCGACTGGAGCGGCGCCGGAGCCAGAATTGTGCTATTCGGCGTCTCCGACCCGGAGGCCAGGGTGACATTATCTCCCACGGTCATCTTAAGCAAAGAAACCCAGATGCGCGCGGTGGCTGGGATGACGCCAACGGCATTTATCCAAGCGGAGCACTTGCTGCGCGCCGGGCGTGTCGACCCGCGCCGGCTGGCGGCAGGAGTTGTCGAGCTAAGCGATGTGCCGCAAATCCTGGCTGAAGGGAAGCTATTGAACCGCGGTAAAGTGCTCATTCGACCGGGCGGTGAGGGTCTATGATGGCCGAAGGGCGGTCTGCGCTTTACCTGGCAGCGGTCGACCTGGGCGGCACAAAAATAGCCGCCGGCCTGCTATCTATGCAAGGAGAGATCCTGGCGCGGGTAGAGGAGCCGACCTGCCAGCTAGGTCCACAGCAAGGCATGGCACAGATCGTTGATCTGCTAACGACCCTGCAAACCCAGACGGGCCTGTCGTCGGCGCAAATCCTGGGGATCGGCATAGGCATCCCGGCGGTGCTGGAAGCAGGCAGCGACCATGTCATCTGGGGGCCGAACCTGACCGGCTGGCGTGACGTTGGTTTGCGACCGACATTGGAAAATCTGCTAGGTATCCCGGTCTACGTCGAGTACGATGGGCATACAGCCGTGCTGGCAGAGATGTGGCAGGGAGCGGGGCGGGGCTACCGATCGATTGCGGTGGTGATCATCGGCACGGGCATCGGCGGCGGCCTGATACTGGATGGACAGCTTTATCGAGGCAGGGATCGCCTGGCAGGCGCGGTGGGCTGGTTCGCAATGACCACTGATGCCGATTTGACCGATCCTGCCGGACAGGCAATCGGCCATTGGGAATCGCTAGCTGCCGGGCCCGGGATCGCCAAGCGGGCGCAAGCGCTGTTGGAAGAATATCCACATTCGAGCCTCAACCAGCCAGCACGGAAGGAACCGCTGACCGCCAAACAGATTTTCGATGCGGCGCGAGACGGAGATCTCCTGGCGCGGCGTGTTGTGGAAGAGACTTCCAGGCTAATCGGCCTGGGAGTGGCCAACATCGTCAGTATGGTGAACCCGGAGATTGTCATCTTAGGTGGAAGCATCGGGCGGCAAGGAGACCTGCTGCTGCCGGGGGTGCGGGCAGTGGTGCAATCCTGGGCACAGCCAATTTCGGCCCGCTCGGTGGTGATTACTTCCTCGCAGCTAGGGGCGGATGCCGGTCTGTATGGGGCGGCTTACATTGTGATCAACCGCACCGACTCGCGAGATACAATGGATGGAATATCAGTGATATGATCTCAAAACCTTGCATGGGTTACCATTTTGGGCATTGCGATGCAATGCTAGTAAGGAGTGAGTGAAAGGAGGTATGGCAGGAAAAAGACAAGTTGTAAACTAAGAGTAACTTGAGTTTGTTCGAAACTTGCTACAATCAAACCTAATCAAAGTCCGGAGGAATAAGTAATGAAACGCACATTCTCGATTTCTTTGTTCATCCTGGTGGTGTTCGCCCTGCTGGTGTCAGCCTGTGGCACCGAGGCGACTCCGACTGCTGAACCGACACAGGCGGTTGTTGAACCCACGGAAGCCCCGGCAGCAGCACCGACAGAGGTGCCTGCAGAGGCGCCGGCACCGACAGAAGCACCGGTTGCGGAACCGGTCACGATCCGCGCCCTCATCCGCCCGGATGAAGGTGGAAACGTTGCCAAGTATGCGGCGCAGTTCGAGCAGGAAACAGGCAACAAGGTTGCCGTAGACTTTGTCGGCTGGGCCGAGATTCACGACAAGACGGTCACAACCCTGGCCAGCGGCGGTGGCGGCTATGATATCGTCTTCATCCCGTCCGCCAATGTGGTTGAGTTTGCCTCGGGCGGCTGGTTCGAGCCGATCGATGACGTCATCCCTGCCGACCAACGCGATCAATGGCTGCAGACGGTCCTGGATCTGTATACCTACGAAGGCAGCTTAATTGCCAATCCATGGTATTCCGGCGGCGCGCATATGGCCTATAACAAAGACATCCTAACCGCAGCAGGGGTGGACCCTGCCTCGATCAAAACCTGGGATGATTTCATGAACGCCTGCAAGACGATCAAGGAAACAGGGGCGGCCGAATTCTGCTTCTCCCCCAGCGCCAAATACCCAGGTGAGTTCTACTACAATGTAGGCTCCATAGTGGCTGCTATGGGCGGTGAGTTTTTCGATGCCGATGGGAATCCGGTCTTCCAGGATGATGGCATGACCTTGAAAGCCTTCCAACTCATGAAAGATGGCATCGATAACGGCTATTTCGATCCGGCCGGGGTGGCGCTGGATGACTACGAAACTCTGATTGAGTTCGGCACCGGTAAGACAGCCTTCCTGCTCGATTCGACCTGGTCGGTCACCAATGCCAACCGCAATCCGGACGTTTCCCAAATCCTGGATAAGGTCGGTTACATCCTGATCCCCGGTGAGGGCAGCCAAACATCCGGTGGATACTTATACGCAGGCGGACTTGGCATTCTGAAAACATCGGAGAACAAGGAAGTAGCCAAGCAGTTCCTGCAGTACCTGACTCAGGAAGAGGCGCAGAAGCAGCACGCCATCGATGGGGCAAATATGCCGACGCGGGTGGCTCTGTTCAAGGATGCCGAGTTCCCGCCCCAGTTCACCTGGTTCGAGGAATGGCGCCGATCGTTGGCAACTGCCACTCAGGAGGTCATGACCGCTACCAAGACTCCCGAGGAAGCGGTTCAATGGCTGGTGGACGAAACCAACCGGCTTAAAGCTCAGTAATCCAGAACTTTGGCTGTGCTGCGCAACCTGCTGGATGGATTGCGCAGCACAGCACTCTAAATCGTATTTTCATGGCAGCCACCCGACGCCCAAGCCGACGCTTGCGTGAGGATCGCATCCTGGCAGCAGTGCTGTTAGCACCAGCTTTGCTGATTATCGCTGTAGTAACGATTTACCCATTACTGCACTCTTTCTGGATCAGCCTGCATGCCTGGAACCTGATGAAGCCCAAGGAGGGCAATCCATTCGTCGGGCTAGACAACTACATCAATACCCTGACCGACCCCATTTTCCTGGACAGCCTGCGCGTTACGATCATTTTTACTATCGCAGCCGTAGTGATCGAAATCTCTTTAGCGATGGGGATTGCCCTGATTCTCAACCGGAAGTTCATAGGCAGAGGATTGGTACGTATGCTGGCTTTGCTCCCATGGGCAGTACCTGCAGTCGTCAACGGGATCATGTGGAAATGGATCTTAAACCCCAGTTATGGGGCGCTAAACGGTTTACTATATTCGCTTGGGCTGATTGACGAATATGTGATCTGGCTGGGCAGTCCAGAACTGGCGCTCGCCATGGTGGTCGTGGCCGACCTTTGGAAGGAAACCCCCTTCATCATGCTGCTTTTGTTGGCGGCTTTGCAGACCATCCCCAAAGACTTGTACGAGGCTGCCACAGTAGATGGGGCCAACGTGGTGCAATCCTTTTTCCGTATCACCCTCCCGTTGATCCAACCGGTGCTTTTTGTGGCTATAGCCCTGCGCACCATCTGGGCATTAAAGAGCTTCGACCTGATCTATACATTGACTGCCGGGGGGCCCTCCAACGGCACTTCTGTCGTCGGCTATTATACCTATATCAAATCATTTGTCTCCTTGCAGCTCGGAAGAGGCGCGGCCGTGGCATACATCATGACGTTGTTTGTCCTTATCCTGGTCTATATTTATTATCGCGTGCTCTACCGAAAGGTGGAATACTAAGATGGCAACGCTTTCCACCCCATCACCTCTCCGGCATACACCTGGGCGGCGCTGGCGTAAAGCGCGCTCGGCAATCGGTGGGATTTTATTTTACGCACTGGTTGGGATGCTGGTCTTTGCCCTGCTGGCGCCCTTTGTGTGGATGATCATCTCCAGCATCTCGCCGCCCACCGAGCTGGCTTCGAAACCGATTCACTGGATTCCCGAGCACCCTACGTTGGATCGCTACCGGGCGCTGTTCTTCGGCGCGCGCCCAGGTGAAATCGTGCCGATTGCAGTATCTAAATTCATCAATGCCATGAAAAGCAGCCTGATCATCGCAACGGCGACAACGCTTGTATGCATCATCACCGGGACAGCCGCGGCGTATGCCTTGATCCGGCTGCCGGTGCCCAAGAAGGAAGGGTTTCTGTTCGGCATGCTGGCTGCTCAAATGATGCCGATTATTGTCATCATCATACCGCTGTACCTGATGATGCAGAGGCTGGTGCTTAACGACACCTGGCAGGGCATGATCCTACTGTATTCGGGATTCATGCTGCCCACGGTGATCTGGATCATGTACGGTTATTTCCAGACTCTGCCAGAGGAACTGGAAGAAGCAGCGATGATCGACGGGTGCTCGCGGGTAGGCGCCTTACTGCGAGTTGTCCTGCCGATTTCGGGGCCAGGACTGGTGGCCATCTCTGCCTTTGCATTTCTGTACACCTGGAATGAGTTTTTCATGGCGCTGATCTTTACCGCCTCCAGGACAAAAACCATCCCGGTGATCGTCACCGAATTCAGCACCCAGGCAGGCATCGACTATGGGCTGATGACCACCGCAGGAGTGATCGGCAGCCTGCCGCCGCTGATCCTGGCTTTTCTTTTACAGCGATATATTGTCGCCGGGCTCACTTCCGGCGCAGTCAAAGGGTAAACACCTAAAAATATTACGAGGAGTTAATATGTCTGCTGATCTGTACTTACTTGAAGGGGAAAAACTTTTAGAGAAAATCCGCACCAGCCAGATGGAGGCGATCCAGAAAGCTGCCCAGGCGATGGCAAAATCGATCGCCGCCAAACGGGCGGTGCACATCTTCGGGTCAGGCCATTCCGTGATCCCGGTACTGGATATCTTTCCGCGCTATGGATCCTACCCAGGCTGGCACCCGATCATGGATCCCCGGCTGATGTGGTTTAATATCACCGGGCCGGGCGGAGCGCGAGAGCTGCTGTGGTTAGAACGAGAAGAAGGATATGTAAAGAATGTACTGCTGTCCTACAACCTGGATGAGCGGGATACGTTTCTAGTATATTCACATGGCGGGATGAACGCAGCGCCGGTGGAAGTCGCCCTGGCGGCGAAAGAGAAGGGCCTGACGGTGGTGGCGGTGACCAGTGTGGCCAACCGCAAGATCAACCAGCCGACGCACTCCTCGGGGAAATCCCTGCA
>JAGDMX010000389.1 GCA_017860725.1 Chloroflexota bacterium
TCCAAATTGTTAGGAATGTGATTTTGATGGCCTCTAATGGCGCCTGGAAAAAATTTCTCCAGGCTTCAATAACCGCCGGCGTGGATATCGCAATAATCACCCCACCGACTAGCAGGGCGGTTAATATCGCCAGGATAGGTATCAGAACTGCGTCTCGCATACCCCTGCGGACGAAGATGCGCTGGATCAAATTTCTCTTTTCTGGAGTCGGTACAGGAGTCTGCTGAGTATCTTCATGCTTTTCGCTCAAAGGAACCTCCTCTCCCTTTCTACGGGCTTTTACATGCTCGCCCTTATGCAGGCATTTCAGCAGGTGTGACTTCCTGGACACCTGCCATCAACAAACCCAGGCGCTCCCGGGTAGCCTCTTCAGCATTTAAGATTGAAATGATCTTTCCCGCAAACATTACTGCGATCCGGTCAGCTAAAGACAAGATTTCGTCGAGTTCTGTTGAAACTACCAGAATGGCGCAACCCTCGTCGCGCTTCTGGATGATCCGGCTATGAATATATTCGATCGAACCAACATCCAGGCCGCGGGTAGGCTGTGACGCAATTAACAGCTTGATAGGGCGAGAAAACTCGCGTGCTACGATCACCTTCTGTTGGTTGCCCCCAGAGAGGTTTGAAACCGGTACAGAAATATTGGGAGTCCGGATATCAAATAGCTCTACCCGTTCGGCGGCTGCTTTTTCAATCTCGTTTTGGCGCAGGTTTAAGCCCTTCGTAAATGGCGCTTCATAATATGTATTCAGTACAAGGTTGTCTGCTACAGAAAAAGCTAAAACCAGGCCATCACGCTGGCGGTCTTCAGGCACATGAGCTGAACCGAGCTCATGAATTTTACGCGGGGAAGATTCTGTGATTGCCTGACCCAGGAAGCTAATGTGACCCCGCTTGATGGGTCGCAAGCCGGTCAAAGCTTCAACCAGCTCCGTCTGTCCATTTCCTTGCACGCCAGCGATGCCCAATACCTCACCAGCATGCACCTGGAAAGCCACACCCTTCACCGCTTCTAGCTTCCGGTCATCCAATACGCTCAAGTCAGAGACTCCGAGCACCTCATCTCCAACTGTGGCTGGCCCCTTTTCCACCGTCAGCATCACCGTGCGACCGACCATCATATTGGCGCAAGATTCTGGAGTAGCCTCATCTGGGTCAAGCGTTCCAACGACGCGGCCCAAACGCAACACAGTAATATGGTCTGCGATTTCCAAAACTTCATTCAGCTTATGCGAGATAAAGATTACAGATTTTCCCTCACTGACCAGAGATCGAATCACCTTAAATAAATCCTCGACTTCTTGAGGGGTCAAGACTGCAGTCGGCTCATCGAGAATGAGGATATCCGCCTGCCGATATAAGACTTTGATAATTTCTACGCGTTGTTGCAGGCCAACCGGTAAATCCTCGACCATCGCATCGGGATCCACTTTTAAGCCAAAACGGGTAGAGATTTCCTCGATTTCCTTTGCCACGGTCTTGCGATCGAGAAAGACGCCTGCCTGGGTTTTCTCGATGCCCAACATCACATTCTCGGTGACGGTAAACACCGGCACGAGCATAAAATGCTGGTGTACCATCCCAATGCCGTGCTGGATCGCATCGCGGGGATTGTGAATATCCACTCTGGCACCACGGACGAGGATTTCTCCTTCATCGGGGGTGTATAAGCCGTATAGAATATTCATCAAGGTAGTCTTACCGGCCCCATTTTCACCAAGCAGAGCCAGGATTTCCCCCTCATTGAGAGTCAGGTCAATGTGATCATTAGCCCGGACCCCGGGAAAGGTTTTGGTGATACCTCGTAACTCTAAGACTGGCGGCATATCATTCTCCTTGAGTTATCTTGACTAGAGAGAAAGAGATAAATCGAGGACGAAAATTTATATCAGGCGGCGCTTTGTGAAGCGCCGCCTGACCTGATTTATTAAATGTGCAAAATCTTAAGGTGTTGTATACAATCCTGATGGGCACCAATCTGGGGCCGAGAGACAGCCGGTATCTGTGATTTCGCCGGAGATGATCTTTGCCTTGAGACCCTCGATCTCCGCCTGCAGATCTGCAGGCACCTTGCTGGCAACGTCGTGATAAGGCGCAAGCCCTACGCCTGCATTGGGCATATCACCAACATAGTTGGAGCAGCCCTTGAAATTGCCTTCTTTTACATCCTTAATCACTGACGTGGCCGCGACATCCATGACCTTCATGACGCTGGTCAGGATAACATCCTGGACACCCGGCAGCGTGACATAGCCATCCGTGTCAACCCAAATCCCGTAACCGCCGCGCTCGCGTGCGACCTCAAAACCGGGGATGCCGATTTGGCCGCCAACGGGCATGAAGATATCCGCGCCTTCATCGAACAAGGATTGGGTCGCTTCCTTACCCTTTACCTGATCCTGGAAATCGCCCGTGAAGATGCCTTCACCCGTGGCACTATCCCAACCGACCAGCTTGACATCTGTACCGTGCACTTGATTGTATAACTCCATCCCTTTTTGGAAGCCAACCGCGAAGATGGTTACGGTTGGGATCTTTGCCCCGCCGAATGTGCCGATCTTACCCGTCTTGGTCATACCAGCTGCCAGGTAACCGGCCAGGAAACTCGCTTGATCGGTCTTGAAGATTTGGCCCTCGACATTGGGGATGCACTCCTTATTGCCTATCTGACCTTCAGGAACATCAAATGAATTGGGATAGGAGTAATCAAAGATAGTGAACTTCACATCTGGATACTGGACCGCCACCTTGGCCACCGCGCCTCCCAAGAAGAAGCCTGCCGCCTGGACTAACTGGTAACCCTGGCCGGCAAACTCCGTCAGGTTGGGTTCGTAATCAGCGGCTTCATTGGAAACAATGTATTTGGGTTCGCAGCCATACTCTTTACAACCGGCCACAACGCCATTCCATTGGGTTTCGTTGAAGCTGCCGTCGCTGATGCCACCTGTGTCGGTAACGAAACCAACCTTAAACGCCTCTGCTGGCGCAGCTTCGGTAGGTGGAACTTCAGTTGGCGGAACTTCGGTAGGCGGAACTTCAGTTGGCGGAACGGCGGTTGGTTCAACCGGAGCGGCGGTCGGCTCAACGGGGGCCGCAGTCGGTTCAACGGGAGCCGCGGTCGGAGCCGGGGTTGCCTGGGCGCATGCAGAAAGCAGCATGGCAGCAATCATCAAAACAACAAGAATAGTAGAGATTTTTTTCATTTGTAGGTTCTCCTCCTGAGAGAATAGAATAGGAAATTAACTAAACAACAATCGGGAATTTAGTTTGCTTGGTTCTTATGTTATTGAGTTTTTCCTCCTTTCGAAACCAATAACCTTGCTTTGGTTAGTTTAGCATGAAATTAAAAAGTGTGCAATGTGTTGAAGGTCATATTTAAGAATGACAATGAGC
>JAGDMX010000390.1 GCA_017860725.1 Chloroflexota bacterium
TCGCCGGACCGATGGACAAGGCAATCAGCAACGCTGGTACAGCGCCCAGAATGGGTCCGAAGATGGGCACTGCTTCCATGATTCCAGCAAAAACTGCCAGCAGCAACGCATATGGCAGGCCGATAACCATGTAGGCGATCAGCGCCATGACCCCCACTACCAGACAGAGAAAACCTTGTCCCAGGATGAAACCGCCTAACTTAGCCTCGATCTCCGCAATCAGTTCGCGAATAGAATCGCGTTGGTTCAACGGTACCCAAAAGAGCGAATTGCGGATGGCTCGATCGCTTTCGAGTATCCAATAAAACCCAAGGATAAAAACCGCTATTATTGTAAATAGACTTTGTGAGAGAATGTCGAGGAATGGCAGCGATTGAGCCAGGGGGCCAAGCGTCGCTCCGGTCCCGGTTCCTGGGTTAGAAGTAAACCCGGTGATTTGTTGCGGCAATTGAATGGCGATTTGTTGCAGGATGTGGCTGGAAGATTGGAGTAAACTGCTACGAAATATCCCATAATAGACAGGCAAGTTACTTGTGAAGTCTTTAAATTGTCCTGCGAAAAGCGGTGGCAATAAAACAATCAGCCCGGCAACCAGACATAACAGCAAGAGATATACGAACAGTACCCCGACTGGGCGCGGGATTCCGCGACGGTTAAGCCAATTCACGACCGGACGAACCGCTGTTCCCAGCACGATGGCAACCAACAGGATAAAAACAATCTGGCTAAATCGGTAGAGTAAAAAAAACAATAATAATATCGACACAACAGACAGTGTTGCATATGCAACCTGGCGGTTGCTGTATGGAGGAATAAATTTAGGCGTATTGGAATGTGGGACCACAGGATTTATTCCCTATTGGTTTATTTGACCGTCAAAAATGCCTTTTAGATTGTTTCAACTCTAACGAATAAATATAGACTGAATTGGCATATCCCGCAATCAGGATATATCCTATCGTGTCATAGTAGTTTCCCTACTAAAGCTGGCGGTAATCGAGCTTATACGGTCAGACGGTTGATAGATTTTCTTTTACAGAACAGCGTTTCCAAAACGACCTTGAGGCAGTTGAGCTGGCTCGCAAGCTCGTTAATCCGCCCACCCGTCGCTTCCCGGCAGAGATCGAAAGCGCCCTGCAGCAGGCGGTCCAGCTTTTCGAAGCCGGCGAGCGAGGTAAATCGAAGGACGCACTCAACCACGCTGTCCGGCTCGCCATCGAAGCAGGCTATTTTTAAACAACCGGGTGACCCAAGATCGATCCGGGCATCCCCGCTAATGGTGGAACTGCCGATATTTGCCCATAGCTTCAATATACTCTCCAGTGTATCAACCTTGTGGTTGATAAAAAAACCAGCCTACTGATTTTTCAAAACCATCCTCCCGTAGGTTCACTTCCAGATCAATATTTTGTATACTGAAATCAGAGTTAGAAAGGATCAGTATATGAAGCAAGAACAGGATGTGATTATAGTGGAGGGATTACGCAAATCCTACGGGGCAATAAAAGCCGTGGATAACATTACTTTCCAGGTGTGTAAGAATGAAATCTTTGGGATGGTTGGCCCAAATGGCTCGGGCAAAACCACTACCATCGAATGTATCGAAGGATTGCGCCATCCAGATGAGGGCAGGCTGAGCGTGCTGGGGCTCGACCCGCAACACAACACTCATGAGTTGAGAGAGCGCACAGGCGTGCAGCTGCAATCCTCGAATCTGCCCAACCGGATGCGTGTCGGCGAAGCAATGAACTTATTCTCTTCGTTTTATCGTCAAGCTGACGATTGGCGCCCACTGCTCAAAGAACTTGGCTTAGCGGATAAACAGCGAGCCTTATACAGCCAGCTTTCAGGTGGGCAAAAACAACGGCTGTTTGTAGCTTTGGCACTCATCAACCGTCCAGAAATTGTCTTCCTGGATGAGCTGACCACCGGGCTGGACCCGCAGGCGCGCCATGCCACCTGGGACCTGGTGAGAGAGATCCAGGGACGCGGGGCAACCGTTTTCCTCACCACGCACTTCATGGAGGAAGCCGAACGATTGTGCGACCGGGTGGCGATACTGGATCACGGGCGGATCATCGCCCTCGATACACCAGAGCGGCTAGTCAGTCAGGCAGGCATAGGGATACGCATCATCTTCAAAATGAAAAAACAGGACATGGCTGCTTTCCAACCTGCTCGCATCGGCGCGATCGACGGGGTCCGGCGGGTGGAACAACAGGAAGGAGAAGTTGTGGTCTACGGTCAGGGAGATGGGCTTATCGGCGCGATCATCCACGCCCTGGAAACCGCCCGGGTGCAAATCTGCAACCTGCGCACCGAACAGCCCAACCTGGAAGACGCCTTCCTAACTTTGACCGGACATACCATTCGTGATTAGGGCATCGTTATTTTGTACGGAGGTTCAAATGTTACACGGCTTATTGCAGCTCTACTCGATGCAAATCAAGCTCTATCTGCGGGAGCCAGTAGCCTTTTTCTTTTCATTGGCTTATCCCACCCTGCTCTTATTGCTCTTTGGTTTCATCTATGGGAACGATCCAGCTCCTGATTTTTGGGGAAGGAACTTCGGCACGGTAGATGCCAGCGTGCCGGCTTATGCGGGGATTATTATCGGCACAGTCGCATTGATGGGCATCCCCATCGACACCGCCGCCAGCCGGGAGAACGGCGTGCTGCGCCGCTATCGGGCTACCCCTTTACCCCCAGCGGTTTACTTGATCGCCAGTGTGCTGATGTATTTGACGGTCGCTTTGCTGGGCATGCTGGTCTTGATCCTGGCTGGAAAGCTTGTGTTTGGGCTTCGTTTTAGCGGATCATGGCCCAGCGTTTTAGCAGCCTTTATCTTGAGCGCACTGGCTTTCTATGCCTTCGGCTACCTGATCGCCAGCCTGGCTTCTTCGGCACGTGTCGCACAGACTATCGGCATGGTGATCTTCTTCCCCATGATGTTCCTGTCTGGAGCGGGGATGCCCATCCAGCTGCTCCCGGAAGGACTGAGGAGGATTAGCGATTTTCTGCCGCTGACTTATGTGGTCCGGCTAATCCAGGGGCTGTGGTTCGACGATGCCTTAAAAACCGTGTGGTTGCCTGTCCTGGTGTTAGTTGGCATCCTGATCGTTGGGAGCGTTTTGGCAGCTAGATTTTTCCGATGGGAGTAGAATTAAATTGACGAGGCTGACCAGCGTACCCGAAATGAAATCAATGGCTACCAAGACGATCCAGTCGAAACCTGATCACCAGCGCCCCTCTACCCGGCGGGATGCCTGGATGCACTGGGTGAAGATCTGGCATATTGTGTTTTATGTGTCGCTGATTTTACCCACCTACCTGGCAATTTCTGCAGGTACGATGCGCTACTCGATCTGGCTCATCCTCGGACTCAGCCTTTTC
>JAGDMX010000391.1 GCA_017860725.1 Chloroflexota bacterium
ATCAAGAGTGTGACCATAGCAGTTGACGGACGATATGCGTACGGATACCTTCGCTCTGAAAAAGGGGTGCATCGCTTGGTACGCCTGTCGCCATTTGATGCTGCTCATCGCCGTCATACATCTTTCGCCCTGGTAGAAGTTCTGCCTACGGTTGAGGATGATTCAGAACTCCAGATTAACCAGGATGATCTGAGGATTGATGTTTACCGTTCCTCAAGCGCTGGCGGGCAAAATGTCCAGAAGAACGCTACTGCTATCCGTCTTACACATCTGCCAACCGGAATTGTAGTCACCTGCCAGAACGAGCGATCCCAGGCACAGAACCGGGAAAATGCTATGCGTGTATTGCGCGCTCGTCTTTTGGAATTGCGACAGCAAGAACAAGATGAGAAAATGGCAGAATTGCGCGGCGAATACCAGAAGGCCGAGTGGGGTAGCCAGATCCGCTCTTATGTCCTCCACCCCTACCAGATGGTCAAGGATCACCGCACAGATTATGAAACTGGAAATACCCAGGCAGTCCTCAATGGAGATCTAGACGATTTTATCGAGGCCTACCTGAAACAAAATGTCGGTGAAGCATTACCTTGACATACAACCCGCACAAACGTATAATCCGACCTGCCTGCCCCCAGGGCAGGTATTATTTTGAGAAATTTATTTGATCTAGATTGGCAACAGGAGAGAAAGAGCATGCCACCCCTCCCAAAAAAGAAACACTCATCAGGGAAACGCGACCGCCGGCGGTCGCATGATGCCCTGGAAGCTCAAAACCTGGTACAATGCCCGAACTGCGGTGAGATGCGACTTCCGCACCGGGTCTGCCCAAGCTGCGGACATTACCAGGGTCGAGAGATCATTGAGATGAAGAAAGAAGATAAGAAATAAAGACTGGGCCGTGAAAAACACGGCCTGTCTCTTTATTGCCGACAAACATTCTGGATATGTCTGCACAACGATCATCGATCGCTTTTATTTTTCCTGGGCAAGGTTCACAAACCATTGGGATGGGGAAAGAACTTGCAGATGCTTTTCCGATTGCCAGAGATACCTACGCAGAAGCAGATCAACTCCTGGGCTTCTCGCTGTCCCGGATAGCCTGGGATGGACCGGAAGAACAACTTAATGATACCATCAACACCCAACCGGCATTATTGGTCCACTCAATCGCTGTTCTTCGAGTGCTGCAGGCAGGATACCAGGATATCCAGCCTGCCTTTGTCGCTGGCCACTCAATGGGTGAGATCAGCGCCCTGGTAAGCGCGGGAAGTCTGCCTTTTTTGGATGCACTGAAATTAGCGCGCAGGCGCGGTGAATTGATGAAAAGTGCAGGTGTAAATTCGCCAGGCGGCATGGCAGCCATTCTGGGTTTGGATATTCCAACTATCGAAATGATCTGCACCAACTCCAGCACATCAGACGAGATTGTCCAGGTCGCCAACGATAACTGCCCTGGGCAGGTAGTGATATCTGGCGCCTCAGATGCATTGTTACGCGCTATGGAACAAGCCCAGGCTGCTGGTGCCCGGCGAGTTGTTCGCCTGGCCGTCAGCATCGCTGCTCATTCACCCTTGATGAGCCATGCTCAGACTGATTTCAATCAGGCAGTTGATGCCGCTCCATTGGAAGATCCCCACATCCCACTAGTTGGCAATGTCACTGCCCAGCCACTTACGAATGCGCATCAAATTCGTCAGGATTTGCAAGCCCAATTGAATGCGCGTGTCCGGTGGACAGAGTCAATCCAATTCATGGTCAGGAAAGGTGTTAGTCTATTTCTTGAGCTTGGGAGCGAAGCTGTCCTCACGGGTCTGCTTAAACGGATCGATCGCCAGGTTGCTGGTATCTCCATCGGTGAGCCGCAAGACTTTGAAAGTCTCTCAAATATCTGATAAGAAACCTACCAGTCTCGACTACCTGGCTTAGGATTTTCACTTCTTGGTTACGGTATAATATCCCTAACCCTGATTGAGGAGAAATAATGACCCTAACTGCCAGCCTTTCTCTAGAAGGCCGAGTTGCTGTTATTACCGGCGCATCGCGTGGCATCGGAAGATCGATTGCCATTGAGTTAGCCAGACGAGGCGCTGCGGTTGTGGTCAATTACGTTCGTTCAGCCCAATCTGCGGAGGAAGTGGTTGCCTCAATCCTGGCCGAAGGCGGCCAGGCAATCGCCTTTCAAGCCGATGTGGCTGTGAATCAAGAAGCCCAAAACCTGATCAAATCTGCAATAGAAACCTACGGGAATCTCGATATCCTGGTCAATAATGCTGGGATCACTCGCGATAACCTGATCATGATGATGAGTGAGAATGATTGGGATAACGTCATTTCCACGAATCTTAAGAGCACTTACAATTGTTCCAAAGCTGCTGTCCGGCATATGATGCGCAAACGCTATGGCCGGATTGTTAACATCACATCGGTCTCGGGTCAGATGGGGAATGCAGGTCAGACGAATTACTCCGCTTCCAAAGCTGGGCAGATCGGGTTCACGAAAGCTTTAGCCCGAGAAGTCGCCTCGCGTAATATCACTGTAAACGCTATCGCTGCCGGGTACGTTGAGACTGAGATCTGGGCAAATGTCTCAGATGAGGTCCGCCAGTCCATCTTGAATATCATCCCGCTCGGTCGAAAAGGTGAACCAGAGGAGATCGCTTATGCAGTTGCCTTTTTGGCTTCCGATCAGGCCGCCTACATCACCGGGCAAATCCTGGGGATCGATGGCGGGATGGCTATGATGTAGGTTAATCGCAGGAGCGCTATGTCTACCTATTCTGGAACCCCTGGAAAAACAACAATCGCCGTTGATGTTCTTTTAACCGTTGCTCGCCTGACCACCTTGGGTGTCGCGGGTGTTACCCGCATGGGGCATGGGTCGGCAAATAGGGTAAAAGGGTTTATTAGGAAGCACAATGTTGATGAAGGTGTTGAAATAGAAGTTCAAGATGATATTGTATATGCTGACTTATTTGTGGTGCTTGATAAAGATGCGAACGTTCGCCAGGTTGGCAGCACCATTCAGCAAGAGGTATCAAGAGCGATCCTGGATATCGTCGGAATGCAAGTAGGCTGGATAAATGTCCATGTGGAAGACATCGATTACACTAGTGGAGATTGAGGCCATCTAAATTTATGAAAGCTCGAACCAGGGCACGATGCGTTGCCCTGCAGGCACTTTACGAGATCGATATTGCCGGACATTCCCCGGCGACTGTCATTGAAGACCGTTTTGCAGATGAAACGATCGAAGACAATCTGGCTGACTTTGTCCGCCAGATTGTGCTGGGTGTTTATCCTCTGGTCGATGAGCTCGATCAATTCATCGCCGTTCACGCTCCTGAATGGCCGTTAGATCAGGTCGCAGTTGTCGACCGCAACATCTTACGGAT
>JAGDMX010000066.1 GCA_017860725.1 Chloroflexota bacterium
AACACGCGATCACGAGCATTCACGGCTTTCACTGTCAAGATATCCGCGCCAGGACCTTGAATAGTAAGATTCCCAAAGATATCCAGATCACCGGTAGCAGCCGCATCCTCTTTACCAGTGTCGGTGCGGGTGATTTGGATCACCCAGGGGGGTGGCGATGATAGGTCGAAAGTGATCGTATCCGACCCACTGCCCGCAGCACATTCACCGGGTTTGTCCCCTGTACTTGCATCTTTGTTGGCTGCAATCACCGCTTCACGCAGTGTGCAAGTACCATCATTGCTCAAGCTATCAGCCAGGCTGTTAACCACAATCTCTGTCGCGGCTTGGACATCCCTCGGCGTCGAGAATGGGGACATGACCCCAGAAAGTACCATGATCAAAACAAACAAGAGCGTCAAACCACGTGAGAGATGCTTGATTTTCATATTTCCCTTAATCTTTATCACCTAAAATATTCCTGTTTTATTACACTTGAATATATGTAGGGGCAAACACATACTACTCCGAAGCCCCGAAACATTTGTACTTATACATTTCATGAACCTAAAAACATGAACCCTGGGAATCAATAAATGCACCCACCCAATTAAACACCAGGAAATGCATCATTCCAGTCTTACTTTTTTGACCTGTTTAGTTTATTTTACCAGAATGGTAAACGAAGGGGCTTAAAGGAAGATAAAGCTTTGGCTTAATGAGATCTCTCTTCCAGTGAGAAATCTCGACGTATGCGAACAAACGATGATCAGGTAAATGGGTACAAACAAGCATCACAAACAATATCTGCTTGTTCTAAAACCACCCTGCGCACATGAAGCCGGCGTGGCGGCAAGCAATGACAGCTTACAACAATCTCCTCATCTTCGGTTATTCCAGCAGACATTAAGTTATCAACTAAAAGGTATGCTTGAATTAAACCGCTATTCTTGCGGATTGCAACCGCAAGCATATCCAGGCAACCACGCCACTTTAAGTCGGACTCGGGTGCCAAACCCCAATGGGTACGAGGTGGTTGGCCCTCCTGTACTCGCACCAAACCATAAGCGCGTGCCGGCTGGCGATACCAGGGTGAAAATCGGCTGACACACCCCATTACTTCAAGGAGCATATTCACCAGCACAGTCCGGGCAGTGTCACCCGGACAATGCAGATCCGCCCCCTCCAACAGTGCCTGAAATTCAGGCATTCCCGCATGGATATCAAATGCTGCGCAGACTCGTTCCCAGGTGCGTTCAAGAACCTGATTTAGGATTTCTACAGGATCTGAAATTCGATCGGAATAAGTCTGGGTGGGCATATAAAGATCTTCTGGCGGGCTTATGCCGGCGGGGCTACCAGCCCCTTGGATATTAGCAATGGACGCGGATCGACAAGGTTTTTATGCAACGCGCTGGCTTTCTCTGGTAACCCAAACGCAAGAGCCATCAACTGTGTGATGTACATCACTGGGAGTGGCTCTGCAAGATTCATTTGGATCTGGCGTGCATCCAGGTTGGTGTGGCACAAAGGGCACGCCACTGCAATGAGGTCTGCTCCTGCCCGTCGAGCTTCGTTAAGAAGGCGGCCGCTCAACTTTAGCACAATATCCGGGCGGGTGAGAGAGTGCGCTGCGCCACAGCAGGTTGTTTTGTAAGACCAATCCAACACCTCCGCTCCAATAGCCGAAAGCAGAACATCCATATCCGTGGGATTATCCGGATGTTGGGCTCCGGTCACATCGGGTGGACGAGTGAGTAAACAGCCATAATATGCTACTACTTTCAGGTCTTTTAATGGCTTTTGGGTGCGAGCCGCCACTTTGCTCGCACCGGCGTGGTTTAAAATTGCCTGGGTCAATGTGGACACTTGTACAGAATCTTGATAACGATATCCAATTGCATGTTCTACCTGGGCGCGATCATCCTCGGATTCCCGGATGTCATGTAGAGCAGTCTTGTGGCGGTTAAAACATGCGGCGCAAGGCATGGTCACTTCACTAAAACCACTCTGCTCCATCAGTGCCAGGTTCTCAAGCGGTAGCTGCAGAGCAGCTACCGGATCGGCACGGTGAGCAGCGCTACTTCCACAACACACCCAACCATGCGGTTCAACCAGATGCAGACCAATTTCCTTGCAGACTGCCTGAGTAGAGTCATTGAATTCTTTGGCAGTTGAGTGCAGCGAGCAACCAGGATAGTATGCAATAACATTAGCTGCATTCGGTACCGGCTTGACCTTACGAGGTGTTCGCACGGGAGTGGGGAGAAAAGCCAACTTATGCCTTTTCAGCATCTCAATCGCCAAATCTATATCACTTGCCAGATCATGATTGCGTAATTTGATTTCGGCCATCAGACCGATTTCGTACGCTCGACCCCATAACCTGATTTCCCGCATGAAAGCCTCGTTGAATACATTTACTTCTGACACTGCAGGTTTGTAACCTAGCTGCAATGCCTCCCGCGTCAAATATTCCATGATGGCTGTGATATCTATTCCCTGCGGGCAGCGGGTTGAGCATGTTTGGCAGGAGGCGCACAACCAGGGAGTTTTGGATTGCCAGACAATATCCTCCTGGCCAAGCTGTAAGGCGCGCAAGATTTGGTTCGGTTGCCAGTCAAAATACTCTGCCACCGGACAGCCGCTGGTGCATTTGACACACTGATAGCACAGATAAACGTTCTCCCCAAGTTCATCCATGATCTTACGCGCCAGGTTAGCACTAATTTTTCTGGTCCGCGCAGGTTGGCTTCCTTCCATAATGTTCCTCCTACCCCAAAGCAGCTGCGAGGGGTGGCGATTCTGTCACAACAGGCCGGGGAGAAAGCCCCGCGCCTTCCACGATTGGTCGGACCGCATCTTCCCATTCGATGGCCATAATATGGACACCGGAGACACCTTCGATTTGATGAAGCTTATTAATTAGCTCAATACATATCTGAATGCCTTCCGCCTGCCAGGCAGCCGACCGGGCTTTCTTATCGTCTTTTGTCAGCTCTTCTTTTGATTTACCAGCCCAGGGCGCACCCGCTAGTTCCATGCGCTCGATGAGTTCATCCGGCACCAGAATACCGGGTACATTGGATTTCATATACTTAGCCATGGCAGGGCTTTTCAGCGGGCCAACACCGGCCAGGATATAGGTTTGCTTATGCACGCCCAGGGCGCGTACCTTAGCCATGAACTTTTCAAAGGCTGGGATATCATAGACTAACTGAGTTTGAATGAAGTTTGCCCCAGCCTTAGCTTTTTTGGCTAAACGCAGAGGGCGGAAATCCACCGGGTCGGCGAAAGGCGCAGCCGCGGCACCAACAAAGAAGCGCGGCTCCGGTCCTTTAAACGAGTCACCGCACTGAAATGTACGTTCATCTCGCATCGCCGTAACCATTTGCACCATCTGGAGCGAGTCAATATCGAAAACATTCTTGGCACTGGGATGGTTGCCGAACGTCTGGTGATCACCCGTCAGGCAGAGAAGATTGCGAATCCCCAAGGCAGCCGCGCCGAGCAGATCGCTCTGGATTGCCAGCCGGTTTCGATCCCGACATGTCATCTGGATGATCGGCTCGAGACCTTCTTGAACCAAAATAGCGCCAGCCGCGATACTGGAGAGACGCACGATGGCAGTTTGATTATCAGTGAGATTGACTGCATCGCAATATCCTCTCAGCAACCCAGCCTTTTTCCTGATCACGTCCCCCTCGGCGCTTTGCGGGGGTCCTAATTCAGCCGTGACGGCAAAGTGCCCCGCTTTTAATACACGCTCCAGATTGGAACCAACCAGATATCCGTTCGTATTGGCCATCATGGCTCAATCCTCCTCAATATGCAAACGCAGATCCTCGCGAACTATTTGGCGTGGTCCACCATCGCGCGAGGTGCGCCAGTTTTTGGGTGGCTGCAGATCCAGTAGCACGTTCAGCCTGCCAAGGCTTGTCAAGCGATCATAGATTAACTGCCAGGCGCAAGGAATATCCGGACTGACCTCACAATGCCCAGCCTCCGAACCACCACAAGGGCCGTTCAACAAAGACTTGGAACAGCGTGCGATGGGGCAGATGCCGCCAGTCAAGCCCAGGATACAATCCCCGCATGCCGCGCATCTCTCCGCCCATACACCCTGCTCGGTTGGCAGACCCAAAAACTTGGTGTTCAAGCCGGGCACGACCCAGACTTGCGGGAAGTGCTCGGCAATGGCTTGAACACCAATGCCACAGCCCAGTGAGAGCACAATATCCACCTGCCCAACTTGTTCGGCGATTTGGTCCAAATACTCCCATTCACATTGGCGTTGGACTGTCACATCACTAACCTGCTTCGGGCTGCCATCCAGCTTGCTAGACATCCGCAAGGAAGCAGATGTAATGGCAGCCTCCCGCGCTCCACCTGCAAAGCAGACTGTGACGCATGTTCCGCAGCCTACAACAAGCACCTTTTCGGCAGTCCCAACCAGGGATTTGAGCTCTTCTAAGGATTTTTGTTCAGCGATTATCATAGTGGCTCACTCCAGCATCGTGGAAAATAATTTTCACAGTACTTTGCATCAAACACCCCGGAGGGGGTTAGGGCCTAGCCGAACAATCTGCTCGGTCATCTCATTGGAAGCGCCGGCAAATTGCGGGCCCATCGCAGAAGAAAGATTAAACATCCGCACTCTCTCGGGCTGCAATCCAATCTCTGCCAATAATTCCTGGCAGCGCTTGACCCTTCGTTTAGCATTTACATTACCTTCCAGGTAATGACAGTCTCCCGGCAGTCAACCCGCTACCATGACTCCGTCAACACCTGCCTCCAATGCTTGCAAAACCATCAGCACATCCAATTTTCCCGTACAAGGTAGTTGTACGACCTTTATAGCCGAGGGATATGGAATGCGCAGTCCACCAGCCAGGTCTGCTGCGGCGTAAGCACAATGCTCACAGCAGTACGCCACGATCTGCATTTGGCTCACCTGGAACTCTTCTGCTTGATGATCCATTCACCACGCTCCTCTACCGAGCTACCGTCCAGAATTAACCCGCTCTTACTTCTTCCAGTGGGATGAAAGACCAATCATCCCTGCTAGTTAAGGCACCGACTTTCGCCATCATCTGCTTATCCGTATAATGCATCAATTGAATGGCACGCGCCGGGCATTCGGATACGCAGGTACCGCATCCCTGGCATATGGAAGGTTCAATATAGGCTGCACCCATAATGTTGCCCACACCCATCTGATCCATACGGATCGCCGGCACGTGAAATGGGCAAATACGTACACATGTCAAACAACCAGTACACCTGGTGGGATCTACCTCGGCGACGCTACCACCAGCCACCAGGCTCTCCTGGCTAAGCAAACGCGCGGCACGCGCCGCGGCTGCCCGAGCCTGGATCATCGACTCATCCAACAGCTTAGGATAGTGTGCCATTCCTGCCATGAAGACGCCTTCGGTTGCAAAATCCACAGGTTTCAGCTTGACATGCGCCTCCATAAAGAAACCATCAGAGTCTACGGGAACCTTAAACAAAGCCGCCAACCGCTGTGCATTTTCCCCAGGCACCGCTGGCGAAGAGAGCACAATCCAATCCGGATGAAGCTCAAACCGGCGCTTGAGAATCGGATCGTACACATGAACTATTAAACCATTGACAATCTCCGGACGATGCGACTCTTCATACCGGATGAAGATTATGCCCTTTTCCCGCGCCTGGGTATACAGGCGCTCCTTGAATCCATAAGTCCGGATATCTCGATACAATATGATCACGTCAGTATGCGGAGATTTCTCCTTCAGAACCAGGGCATTCTTGAGCGCCACCGTGCAGCAAATCCGCCCACAGGTGTGTTCGCCCGGGCCTACGCACTGAATCATGAGCACTTGTTTTGATTGATTGACTGGCGAGTGCGGATCTGTCAGCAGCGCTTCGAATTGCTGCTGAGTTATGATGTGTGGGTGGCTGCCATAGCCATACTCAGGGCCGCGATACTCCTGGGCGCCGGTAGCCAGAATCACCGCACCATGCGATATTTCCCAACTTTCTCCGTCGGCAGACTGGATAAGGGATGAAAAATTCCCTTTAAATCCACGTGTGGTCGTTACTTGACTGTTGAGGTAGACGGTAATATTCTGAGCCTGAGATACCTGCCCAACCAGCTGCTCCAGGACTACCTGTGGATGCTTGCCGTTGCTAGTGGTGAAAATCCAGCGCAAATTGCCACCCAGCTCAGCTTCCTTTTCAACAAGATGGACCGGGAAGCCCTGAGCAGCTAACGATAGGGCTGCCGTCATTCCGGCTGCGCCTCCACCAACAACCAAAGCGGATCGCTCAACTGCCACCTGAATTGTGTGCCGAGGCTCCAATAGAACAGCCCGCGCCACCGCCATGCGAACCAGATCGATGGCTTTTTGCGTGGCAGCCTCACGGTCATTACTATGCACCCAGGAACACTGATTACGGATGTTCGCCATTTCGAACAAGTAAGGGTTTAATCCGGCTGCCCGCAGACTATCTCGAAATAGCGGCTCGTGGGTACGAGGCGTACAACTGGCGACAACCACCCGGTTCAATCCCAGTGTTTGAACTTGTTCGGTGATATGCCGGATGCTATCTTGTGAACATGTGTACAAATTGGACTCTGCATGGACCACATGCCTCAAACTCGCCGCATACTCTGTGACCGCCTGCACGTCGATATAGCCAGCGATATTTGAGCCGCAATGGCAGACGAAGACGCCTACATATGGTGGTTCATCCGCAATATCCTTCTCTATTGGATACTCGATGCGTGTCGTCAGGGTGAAACGGGCGCTGCTCAGGCGTTCCGCCACAGCACCTGCTGCGCTGCTGGCCTCCACTATCGACTCAGGGATATCCTTTGGCTCTCGAAACGGTCCTACGGCGTAAATCCCCGAACGACTTGATTCGACTGGATTAAATTGAACTGTAGAGCAAAAACCATAATCGTCTAGCTCGATCCCCAAGCGGCGACCTAACTCCCGCACCGATTCTGATATTTCCATTCCAACCGAGAGCACAACAAGGTTAAAACGTTCCTGGTGGATGCAGCCATCTTCATCCAGGTAATCGAGCAACAAATCGTGAGTCTCGGGATCTTCAAACAGCCCACTGATTCGGCAGCGATGATAATGCACTCCATACCGCTCGCGAGCGCGCTCAAAATAGCTCAGATATCCCTTTGAAAACGCCCGCATATCCATCATAAAGACATGCACATCCAGTTCCGGATGATGCTCTTTGGACATGATGGCTTCTTTTGTTGCATACATACAACAAACCGCAGAACAATAATCGTGGCTTTGATCGCGTGAGCCAATACACTGTAAAAAGGCAATTCGCTGCGGCTTATCGTGATCTGAAGGGCGTTGGATGTGACCAAACGTTGGCCCTGATGCAGACATCACTCTCTCATATTGCGGAGCAGTCAGCACATTCGGAAAACGCCCAAAGCCATAAGCTTCGGATAGCTCTGCTTGATAAACCTGGTAGCCTGGAGCTAGGATCACTGCTCCAATATCAATCACCTCTTCAGAGCCAAGCATATCGTGATCGATAGCCTGAATCCCGCAAGCGAAGACGCAGCTCATGCATTCCGAGCAGACCCCGCAAGCCAGGCAGCGTTCGGCTTCTGCTTGTGCCTGCGCATTATCATAACCACGCTCCACCTCCGCAAAAGAAGTCACTCGTTCCTCGACAGACAGCTCCGGTATCGGGACACGCGGCTGTCGATGAATTTCGCCACGGGCTATACGATCATCGATATCTTGTTGAGAGAGGTGTACGACGGGCAGTTCTGGTCTCGTAGGCCGCTCTAATGATTCACTGCGTAAATAACGGATAATCGATTCGGCGGCGGTATGTCCTCGCGCCACAGCTTCTATTACAAATGCTGTTCCCGAGATACAATCGCCAGCAGCAAACACACCAGCCCGGGAAGTAGCCAGTGTATTCGGATTAATGGCAATCGTTTGTCGGTCTGTTAGCCCCACATTGGCATCTGCGGGGATAAAGGCCAGACCAGCGCGCTGCCCGACGGAGAAAATCACCGTATCACAAGGGATCCGGTGAAGGCTATTTGGGACTTTCTCTACATTCAGACGTCCCTTCTCATCAAAGCTGAAGGACGCCGCTCGGGAACACTCAATACCTCGCACATGGTCATCCGCATCCCCCACCAGGCGCTCAAAGGTTACTCCGGAGTGAATGATAACCCCCTCAGCCTCAGCCGCTGCAACCTCCCATGAATGGGCAGGCATTTGCTCGCGGCTTTCCAGGCAGGCTACATCCACCTGCAGTCCCAGGCGGACAGCGATGCGGGCACAATCGATCGCAACGTTGCCGCCGCCCAGCACCAGTACCTGCCCTTCCAGTGGAGGCGCATCGTTAACCAACAGTTTACTATCGCTTCCCCGTTGGTACCTTCCCAGGCGCACATCCCTCAAGAAATGTGTGTTGATGATCACTCCCTGTAAATCAGCTCCAGGGATCGGCAGGCGGATGCCTTCATGAGCCCCCACAGCGATTAACACAGCAGCGAAGCCCATCCCGAATATTTCGTCAAGGTTGTTCACCCTGGTATTCAAGCGCAGATCGACACCCAGATCGATAATATCCTGTACCTCTCTCTCGACGATTTCCGTCGGGAGGCGGTGCTCAGGCACGCCCAGGCGCAGCATTCCCCCTGCAACCGGCATCGCTTCGAATACTGTCACGCCAAAGCCTGCCAGGGCCAGGTCTTGAGCGGCGGTCAACCCGCAGGGTCCTGCTCCAATAACAGCAATCTTTTGATCGAACAATCGACGCGCAGGCGCAACCGGTTGGCGGTCTCCGGCGTAAACCTGGTCAGTGACAAATCGCTTCAGAGCCCGAATATTGATCGGCTCATCCACAAGTCCGCGGTTACAGGCAGTTTCACAGCGATGGTTACATATTCGCCCGCATATTCCAGGGAAGGGATTGTCCATTTTGATCACACGCAAGGCATCCTGCCAGCGCCCTTCGCGGATCAAGGCAATATACCCCTGGGCGCGCTGCCCTGCCGGACAGGCATCCCGACAGGGAGCTATCCCCTTTTTCTCAATCGTATAAGCATTGGGAATAGCCTGTGGATAGAGTTTATACACCGCTCGGCGCTGGGACAGTGCATAGTTAAAACGATCCGGCACGACCACCGGGCATACCTTGACGCAGTCTCCGCAGGCAACACACTTTGCCAGGTCGATATAACGCGGGTGATGATGGAGATAAGCAGAGAAATGACCCGCCCGGCCGCGTAGATCCAGGACGTC
>JAGDMX010000392.1 GCA_017860725.1 Chloroflexota bacterium
TAGCTGTATGTATCGGCTGAGGTGTAAATGATGCCCGTGCGCATCGAGCGCGTTCCGCCCACGGTATTGTTGAACCGGGTTGAATACCCCGCCGGATATGCTGTACCAGGGATAACCCACGAGCCGTTGAACTCGAAGCCGTTATTGCTGATACGGTTATGGCAGGGTTGTGTAGGCTCATCTGGCGCTGCTAGAGCTGTGTTGCATAGCTCCAAGGATACATCGTCGACATACAGCCCCGTCACGCCGCCCAGCCCATCGTTGAAAGCGCCTGCCTGGATGCGGATGGTTTGCCCGGCATATTTGCTCAGGTTGAACTGGTACAAGCCCCACTTCTGGTCGTTGCTGCGCATCATCAGCAGTGTCTCGAGTACCTGATTGTTCCCATCTAAAACATTAACATATTGGGAGTCGTTGCTGGCCTCAACGGTATCGATTGTCGGCAGGTTGGGCTGCACAATCAGCCCTTGCGAGACTGTGTCGCCGCTGACCGGGTAGAGCCACAGGCGCAGTGTAGCTCCCGGCGTCAGCGCTGGGATGGTAACGCTCTGCATCGTGGTGGAATGCCCGTAGGTGTTGGCGCCGTCGACAATGCCGGTCTGCATGGAGCGTGCGCCTGAGTGCGCCTGGCTGTTGGAATAGCTGGCATTTCCATCGCTTACCCAGGCAGCATTCGCCTCGAATCCGCCGTTGAGCATCGCCTCGGTGCAGGCTGTGTAGCCGGCAAAATCTTGCGATCCTATCAGGCTAGAAACCTCCACCTGCGCAACCGCCGGCGAGAATACGTATCCTGGCTTGGATGGCGCCAGATCATAGCTGCCTGCCCCCAGGCCGGTCAATGTGTAATTGCCGTTCTGGTCCGACAGGACGGTGTGCCCGTACTGGTCTATCAGCGCCACTCCAGCCAGGGGTTGATCCTGCTCATCGGTTACCCGTCCGGTGATGGCGTATCCCCCTAACTTTGCCATTACGGGCAGGAACACCTTGCGTGGCGGTGTTACCTGGTTCTGGGGTGTATCCAGCTGCTTGCCCTGTACGACCATTGTGCTGGATATGACCATGATCATGATTAGGATGATTTGCATAAACCGCTTCATTACCGACCTCCTGTTTTGATGTATTATTCCGAGATAGCTGCAGACCCCGGTGTTACCCCGGAGTTTCTTGTCCAAGGTGCTCTTTACCGGTGGGAGCGACCGAGGATTCTAGATCTTGCGCGCAGTGTAACCCGATTTATGAAGAGCTCGGGATGACATGTTTTCTGCGCAGCCCACGCGACCTGAGCTGGCTTAACCCAATCTTAATCTGCGCACCTATAGATTATACAAATCATGCCGAAATGTCAACAGCGAATTTCTGATAAAGTGGTATTTTAGTGGCAATTCAACAGATGATTTTGCAAGTTTGTGGGTATTCAACCTGTTTTTCGGTGTACACTTCACTGAACGGTGTAAGTCATCAACCCGAACACATTGGCGGCTGCCAGTACAATCTTGGTCTTATTTTCTCGATCGGCACAATCATTGCAACTGAGGTAATTGACTCGCTTGGGGTCGATGAACATGGGAATAAATTCCGCATCAGCTTCTCACCCCAAAGATCTAGTCGATTAGACAAAAGGTTTTCATTGTTCCTTTGTCTGTCGTATAATTCAAGCAGCAGGAGATTTGAACGGCAGCTTGATCCCGCGGAGGAGAACTATGGATAAGACACGCCAATACCTGAGCAATCCCCTGGTTGTTTTCATCGTCTGCCTCGTCATCGGCCTCATCGTTGGGGTTTTTGTCCTTGGCTACGGCTTATTTCCGGTACAGTGGACCAATTCTGCAGCTTTTAACCTGCGGGCTGATCTTCAAGAAGACTGGCTGCGCGCTGCCATCGATTCTTATGCTGTCAATCAGGATGCCAGCCTGGCAACTTCGCGTTACAACGATCTCGGTACAGATGCTCCGCAGGTATTGGCAGCTATTCAGGCTGATCCCGGTACGCAGGATCCGCAAGCGATCTCTGCCTTTAGCGCTATCGTTCAGGCGCAGGCAAGCCCGCCGCAAACGCCTCCTATACCTGGTTCTCGGTTAGTGAATACCCTCATCTTCTTGCTGGTCCTCCTGATTGTGATCGGCGTGGTCGCGTGGCTGGTTCTCCGTATGCTGCGTAAATCTTCCGCTCCAGAAGAGCCTGAGCCAGTGGCTGAGATGTTCACTTCCGAGGATCGTATGGCGGAGGAGCTCACCCTTGAGCCGCTTGCTGAGGAAGAACCCTCGCTAGCTCCGGCGGTAGCAGCCTGGGCTGTAGCCGAAGCGCTTGATGAAGAACCAGGCGTCGAATCGGATCTGGAACCCCTGGCCACCAGCGAGATTGCAGATGAGTTAGTGGAACCTGAGATAACGGATGAGGCAAGCACTCCTTCACAGCAGGAAGAGCTGGCGAAGTTTTATTATGACCTGGCTTACATCGAGGGCGTAGGCCCGGTATATGCTGAAAAGCTCAAAGCCATTGGTATTGACACACCCCGGGCTTTGCTTGAGAGAGGCGCATCCTCCCGTGGTCGGATGGATATTGCGGCTGCCAGCGGCATCAGCGACAAGCTGGTGCTGAAATGGGTCAACCATGTGGATCTTTTCCGCGTCAAAGGTGTGGGCTCGGAATATGCAGATTTGTTGGAAGCTGCAGGGGTAGATACGGTCATTGAGCTTGCCACGCGCAACCCCGCCAATCTTTACCAGCGGCTGGTATCCACGAACATGGAGAAACGCCTGGTGCGCAAGGTGCCCTTCCCATCCCAGGTGGAGAGCTGGATCGAACAAGCCAAGTCCCTGCCGCGCATCATTACTTACTAGGCTTCTAGCCGTCTTCAACCATTCTGCCCGGTTGCATGCCGGAGGGATGCAATAATCGCACTATGGATTATTTCAAGTTGATCGAGCACCGGCACTCGGTGCGTGCATATCTATCGAAACCGGTCCCGGACGAAGCCGTGCGAGCTATCCTGGCGGCTGCCAACCAGGCGCCATCGGCTGGTAACTTGCAGGCGTACGAAATTTATCTGGTTACCGAATCATCACAGCGCGCCGCCCTGGCGCAGGCGACGAGGGGGCAAGAATTCCTGGCCCAGGTACCCATCTTGCTGGTTTTCTGCGCCCACCCAAAACGCTCTGCTCAACGATATGGCAAGCGTGGATCAGACCTGTATGCAGTGCAAGACGCCACGATCGCCTGCACATTTGCCATGCTGGCGGCAACCGCGATAGGATTGGCAACTGTTTGGGTGGGAGCGTTTAATGAGGAATCTGTGCATCGAGCGATCCATGCAGATCCGGATCACGTGCCGGTCGCTATCCTCCCCATCGGTTACGCGGCCGAAATGCCTGGCGCAACTCCGCGACGGTC
>JAGDMX010000393.1 GCA_017860725.1 Chloroflexota bacterium
TGCAGGACGATCTCCTTTTCGCCGAAGTCAACTCCACCTGCCAGCAGGATAATGTTAGGTTGGATGGATTGGATTTCCTCGAGGTCGGAATCGCTCAGGCTGCCGGCAGTGACCAGTTTGACAATGGCGCCCGCGCCGAGGGCGGCTTCACGCGCCGCCCGGGCGGTCATGCTGTGAGTCAGCCCGTGGACGGTCATCCGCAGCCCCCCGGCAGCCGAGCTGTTGACAAAAATCTGAGGATCGCTAATTTGCAGGCCTGAGCTGGCCTGCAAATCAGCAATCGCCTGTTCGACGCCCAGACCAACATCGCCCGCGCTTACACTGGTAGGCGCAAATCCTTGGGCTATATGCTGGAACACACCATTCGTCCGGCGGTGAAAGCCGTTCGCTTTGGTGATCGTAGAACCGACCTCAATGGTCAGGATTTCAAGCTTCACAGCACCTCTAAATAACACCTCGAGCTTTGAGGTTCTTAACCATGGCATCCACCACCTGGATGCCATGGGTGCCCCGGCCAAAGGTGGCATCCAGGCCGGTTTCGGCAGCCATATCGCCCGTCACCTGGGTGCCGCCGGCGATCAGAATCATCTTATCGCGGATGCCTTTTTCCTGGCATAGCTCGGCAAGTTTTTTCATCTGAATGCGGTGGGTATCGTTGTGGCTGATGATGGTCGAGATCAAGATCGCATGGGCGCCGGTCTCGATGGCTGCATCGATCAGCTTGCTGATCGGCACGGAAGTACCCAGATAATGGTACTTGACGCCATATTTCTCGATCCCGCCGTGCTTGATATCCAGGATTTCGCGCATGCCGACGCTATGCTCATCCTCGCCGACCGTGGCGGCAACGACTGTCAGGCCAACTTTCTTGACTGCCGCTCGGAGTTCCTCTTCTGACAGCAGCTCCACTTTGGGTGGGATCTTAAGGGTGGTCTTGTCAATATCGAAATCTACCTTGCCCTTCACTTCAACGAAGCAGCCCTCAGCTGGCTGAAGCACCATCAGGTTGATCACCTGGGGATCTTGCAGCCCCAATTTGCGGGCAACTTCCAGGCCGGCCTCGCGCGCCAGGGCTTCGCTTTCGGGGATCATGAACTGCAGCAAGACGGTGCCGTCGCCAGCCCATTCGGCCTCCGGGCGAATTAAGTCCCCTTTGCGGTAGGGTAGGGTCATCTCCAGCCGGCGGGCAGCCGAGTCTTCCGGATCCAGTTCATCGATATAGACGATTTTCTCAGGATTGCACAACGTGCATCCATCGATCAGGTTGCAGGGTTTGTTGAGGCCGGATGGCAGGTGGTTGTCACCGAAGTGGGCGCAGACTGGGGCCATGTAGTCTGGATCGCGGCGCACAATGGTATTTGCCGCCACTCCACCCTGTCCGTCGCGGGCGATGCCATCGCCGTTCCGCTCGGGATACGCTGCCGAATCTACGAAAAAGCCCTGCTCGACGGCAGCGAAATAACCCCCAACCTCGAGCACTTCCTCCAAGAAAATGACGGCGCGTTCCTTTATATCGCGGGTCATCTCGCCCAACGGGCCGTTCAGGTTGAGCGACACCAGCTCTTTAATCCCATCCAGGGCAGCCCAGGTTTGCTTAACGGTCTGGACGCCACGGATATTATTGTAATGCCAGGGCACATTGCGGCCTTCATCAGGGGTGATTGTGCTCTGGATATCGGCGCTGGTCAACATCGAGATCAGCGTGTCGATGGTATGGGTGCGAACGGCTTCTTCGACATCGGCCTCGATATAGCGGGTATTCTGCTGGGCGCGCATCTTGTATTCGGAGAAGAAATCACGCAGGGCGACAGCGTAGGGCAGATCGTACCAGAGCTTAGGCGCGGGCGGGGCATTGGGCGGGACAGTTGATAAACCGATCAAGTCCTTAGGCATGCCGGAGGCAACCGAGAAAGCGCAGTTGATGCCATGTTGCACCATCAACTCGGGCAGAACCATCCATCCAGCCTTGGCTGTGGCATTGGCGTTATGAGCGCCGTCGATCTGGAAGATGCCGGCGCTGGCCATCACGTGCTTGGCCTCTGCGGCGTCGACGAAGGAGCGGTACATGTTGATGTTGCGATAGAGCACGTTGTACTGCGGATCCTGGTGGGCGCCGTTAATCCCTTCTTCAGCGAATAGCACAGCCACTTCCGGACCCGCCACGCCAGAGACATAGCTGTGGAAGTTGATCGGGCGGCCTACCTCGGCCTCAATCAGGTCACAGGCCTTGCGAGATGCCCGGATCTGTTTGCGGGTGATCGGCACGCCGCCTGTGCCTTCAGGTGTGCCTTCCATCAGGCCATCGATGTGGCTTTGGCCGGTGGTACGGATGACCATGAGATGGTCAGCGCCGTTCCAGGCTGCCATGCGCATGCGGCGCAAGTCATCCTCAAAGCGTCCGGAGGCAATTTCAGTGGTCACCGAGCAACTCGGCTGAGGGTCGATGTAGTCGAAATACTTGGATGCCGGCAAGCCAATGCTATTCTTAAGCGGCTCGGACATATCATGAAAGTGGAAGGAACCCATCTTAACGCCACTGGCAGGAACCTTGCGCCAGACCCAACCTTTGCGAGTCGGACGATAGTTTTCTAGATCCTCCATTATTGCTTCAAGATCCATTTTCTTGTTGGGGTCGAGGGGCTGAGGCTTGCTCATTTTCTCAACCTCCTGTACCGGCAGGCTCGTCAAACAAGCCATGGAGGAAATCCTTATCCTCCAGGATGGCTGCGGCTGCACCTTTTATGTCCGTACCGCGCGTCTCAGCCAGCTTGAGCAGGACATGCCCTGCGCCTTTGCCGAGCAGCCCCGCTTGATAAATTCGCTCGACCACTCCCTGCGAGCTGAGGCTGTCAACGCCCATGCGTAATAGTACGGCGCGCTCGATGGAAGGCGAAGTGTGAGTACGCGCCAGATCTACAAGCGGATCAACCAACCGATCGCACAGTTCCCAAAAGTAGGTTTTGAGCTGCTCATCCGTCATTTGCTTCAATTCTTCCCGACGCTGTTCATAGCGGGCGATTCGATCATCGGTCATAAGCTTCTCCTTTTTTGTTGCACCCACTCTGGGCTCACCATGAGGTCTGCAGCCAGGAAGGCGACATCGTTATCGTTCCAAAGTTCCTTGGGGTGCGCCTTGGCAGCGTTCTTTAAGTACGACAGGCGCAGGCGTTCCATATCCTGCGGTTTGCCCCACACCTGGTCCAGGCGCTCGGGAATGACAATGGCTTTGCCGGGTACATTATCTTTAGGATCACCACGCCGCACTTCGATGCCGTTTTGTCGGGCGAAGGAGAGCTGGCTGTTATGGTGCTTGCCGGCGCCAGTGTATTCGGTTTCCTGTACCACCACAATTTGCTCCCGATCCATCTGGCGCGCCAG
>JAGDMX010000394.1 GCA_017860725.1 Chloroflexota bacterium
GGATTGTTAGGTTATTTCGCAATTTTGGCAGCTTGGATTGTTCAGCTTTTTACCTCTGAAAGATTGCGCAACCTAATCTGGGTAGCAATATGGGGAATGGCAGTTTTCGGAGTGTTATTTTCGATCTATCTGACATTCCTGGAACCATTCGTGATCGGTGCGACCTGCATTTGGTGTATAAGTTCAGCGATTATTATCACACTGCTCTTGTGGGCATCGACGCCGCTGGCCAAGCTGGCTACCAGCTCGGCGGAAGAGCTACAAGACGAATACCCGCTTCCGAATGCATGAACTGTCCATAACAGAGAGTGTGCTTGAAATTGTCCTTCGGCATGCAAACTCGGCAAATGCTCAACACGTTCGGAAAATCCAGCTTGTTATTGGCGACTTAGCCAGCATTGTTGATGATTCTGTCCAGTTCTATTGGGACATAATCTCCAAAGACACTCTTGCTGAAGGTGCAACACTGCAATTCCGCCGCCTGCCGATCGAGTTGCTTTGTCTGGATTGCCAGAATCACTTTCAACCTGAAACAGATCGATTCGATTGCCCACGCTGCGGCAGCTCCCGACTGCAGATAATATCTGGACGTGAATTCTATGTCGAATCCATCGATGTGGAAACCAACTTACCAATGTCTTCATATCAAAACGAGCAGATATAAATACCTTGATTAACCAGAGAATCTCCATTGTAGAAAATATTCTTAGCGCCAATGACCGTTTAGCGTCCGATAACCGGCAACGGCTTGATAGCGCCCGCCTTTTTTCGGTCAACATTATGGCCTCGCCTGGTGCTGGGAAGACTTCATTAATAGAGCGTACAGTTAAAACGCTCTCTAACCGACTTAAGATCGCAGTCATCGATGGTGACATTGCTACCAGCCTGGATGCCGATAGAGCTGCTGCAGCCGGCGCGCTCGCCGTGCAGATTAATACGGGCGGGGACTGTCATCTGGACGCAGTCATGCTTCAAAATGCTCTAAATACCTTGGAGCTTGGCGAGCTTGACCTATTAATCGTTGAAAACGTTGGCAACCTGGTTTGCCCGGCCGGATTCAAACTCGGAACCCACAGCAGCGTGCTGGTTGCCTCTGTCCCAGAAGGAGATGATAAACCATACAAGTACCCTGGTACATATCAGGGTGTGGATGTGCTCATCCTGAATAAGATCGATTTACTGCCCTACGTGCCATTTAAGATGGATTATTTCAAACAGGGCGTCCAGGCGTTAAATCCCGGTATTTCAACCTTCCCACTTTCCTGCTTAACTGGTGAAGGCCTGTCTACCTGGTACGAATGGGTCGAAATTCAGGTTAGCCGCTATAGACAAGCAACGAATTCCACTTAACCACGAATTATGGATCAATAAGTCAGCAAATTACTTGCTAGCTCACGGAGCATAATTCATAACTCACAGCTTATGTCTAATCTTACTGGTGTCCATATACATATAACCGGCATTATACAAGGTGTAGGATTTCGCCCCTTTGTTTATAATCTCGCTCGGCGTTATTCCTTAAACGGTTGGGTTAAGAACACCTCAGCTGGAGTAGACATCCAAGTCGACGGATCTTCTGAAGTTTTGGCCGTTTTCATCGCTGACCTGCAAAACCAAACCCCACCTCTCGCCCACATCGACTCATTTACTGTCCAGGAATGCCCTACCAATGGGTTTCACAGCTTCGAGATTATCGATTCAGAATCGATCCCGTTGGCTTTCCAGCCTGTTTCGCCAGATATATCGATTTGTCCTGATTGTCTGCGTGAGCTCTTCGACCCAGAGGATAGACGGTATCATTATCCATTTATCAACTGCACAAATTGTGGGCCACGCTTCACGATCATTCGAGATATCCCATATGACCGTCCAAACACCACCATGTCCGGTTTCACTCTGTGCCCGGAATGTGCAGCGGAATATCAGAATCCACTAAACCGCCGCTTTCATGCCCAACCTGTCGCTTGCCCGACCTGTGGGCCGCAAGTCTGGCTGGAATTACTTACCGATCACGAAAATGGATTGATCCTAGCACGCGCCGAAGCGGCTCTGCAACAAGTTCAGCAGTATTTGTTCGAAGGTAAAATTGTCGCGATCAAAGGCTTGGGTGGTTTTCATCTAGCTTGTGATGCAGTAAATCCGCATGCTGTTGCTGAACTCCGCCGCCGGAAACTACGCGTGGATAAACCATTTGCTTTGATGTTCGCAAGTATAGATCAAGTCAAGCAACATTGTTTTTTAAGTAAACAAGAGCAGGATCTTTTGGAATCACCAGCTCGACCAATAGTTTTGCTTACACGCAAACCCTCTTCACCAATTGCAGTTGAAGTTGCGCCAGGACAACCCACTTTGGGGGTCATGCTGCCTTATACCCCATTACACTATCTCTTGTATACTAGCCTGAATAGCCTGACCCCTGTACCGGTTCTTGTGATGACCAGCGGGAATCTGAGCGAAGAACCAATCATAACTGAAAATGAAGAAGCTCGTTCTCGGCTGAAACCCCTAGCAGACGCAATATTGATGCATGACCGACCGATACATATCCGTACTGACGATTCGGTTATGCGTGTTTTTCCGATGACTCAGACGCATTATCCAATCCGCCGTTCACGTGGTTATGCTCCATTTCCGGTTCAGCTACCATGGGAAACACAGCCAATACTCGCTGCAGGCGCCGAGTTAAAAAATACCTTTTGTATGACTAATGGCAATTATGCTTTTATAAGCCACCATATTGGCGACCTTGAGAATTTTGAGACCTTACGCTCGTTCGAAGATGGTATTACCCACTTTGAGAGTTTGTTCCGTGTAAAGCTACAGGCGCTTGCCTATGATTTGCACCCGAACTATCTTTCTACTCGGTATATCCTAGATCGAGCTGATCAACAAGGTCTACCGGCGTTAGGGATTCAACACCACCATGCACACATTGCTTCATTGATGGTTGAACATGGGCTAAATGCAGATCGCTCTGTACTCGGCGTAGCTTTTGATGGAACAGGGTATGGCGATGATGGCGCAATCTGGGGTGGAGAATTTTTACTAGCAAACTATTCTGGGTACCAGCGCCTGGCTCACCTGGCATATACCCCACTTCCCGGCGGAGATCTTGCCACGCGTAAACCAGCGCGGGTTGCACTGGCACAGCTATGGCAAGCTGGATTGGATTGGGATCCAGAGCTGCCACCTGTGTCAGCACTGTGTGACGAGGAGCGCCAGGCGTTGCGCAGCCAATTGGAGCACAAAATTAATACACCACTCACCTCCAGCATCGGCCGTCTATTTGATGCGATTGCAGCTTTGACCGGAGTACGACAGCAAGTAAATTATGAAGCCCAGGCAGCTATCGAATTGGAGGCGCTGGTAGATCCTGT
>JAGDMX010000395.1 GCA_017860725.1 Chloroflexota bacterium
AACCATGGTTTTATTGAGTGAGGTCGGTAGTCGCCTTGATGGAAATGCCAACTATGGGTAATTAAAATAAGAGACCCCCAGCTAAGGGGGTTTATGAGTGTGGAAGGACTCGAACCTTCAACCAATGGCTTAAAAGGACAAAAGCCCTAACACGCTACTTCCATCCAATGGCCTGCTGTTTTTCACGAGTCCATTGGACAATAAATCACATGAGTACATTGGACGCTGTAAAAAAAACTTGTCAACGCAAAAGCATCCAATGGATTTTGTTTCACTGATCTGGTAAAGTTCATCAAATCAAGATCATTTTACCATCTGACAATTTAAGAAAATGATGACTGAGTATTGTAGAATTCATCTATGAACCTGTTTGATGGAAAATGGCTGAGATTTTTCTAGTAGTATATGCGAACCCTGGTCTTTCAATTATTATTAATTGACGCTGCTCCGATATTTTTGTACAATATTAATGAACAGTAAGCGTATCCAGGAAATTCCTGTTCTGGTATGATCATCCTTCTAATCATCTTGTGTTCGCCGAGTGTAAAAACAGGTAGACTTTCTTGAGCTGGAGTGACGCCTACACCCCCGATATCTGGCCATCGGTGCTCATGGTCCTTTTGATGACCATACTGGCGGTCTACACCTGGCGGCGCCGTAGCGTGCCAGGTGCGCAGCAATTTTCGGTCGCCTGTATATTCGCTGCATTGTGGGCAGCCGGCTCCGTGATGGAGTATGCGGCAGCGGATCTGGCAACCAAGATCTTCTGGGTCAAGTTCCAGGCTGCCTGGCAAATACCTGTCGCAACCGCCGTTACCTGCTTTGTCCTGGAATATACCTGGCCCGGTCGCTGGCTCACCCGCCGAAACCTGGCTTTACTCTCCGTTCCTCCTATCCTGATTCTCCTCCTGATCCTGACCGACAATCGATATCACCTGGCATGGCATGGCTTTATTTTCGCTGAGTCTATTCAACCGCAATTTAGCCCGATCGGTTGGATCGCATTCATCTATGCATTCGGCGTTTTGGGAACCATAAACCTGGTCGCCTTTGGCTGGCTATTCCTGCATTCGCCACACCACCGCTGGCCGGTAGTCCTCATGCTTGTGGGTCAATTTGGAGGGCGCATACTTTACATGTTGGAACGGACCGGTCGCCTCCATTCCATCCTGCCTATCGACCTACTCGGCATGGCGTTTGAGTTCCTGATGTATGCCCTGGCTCTGTTCGGCTTCCGTATTCTGGATCCCGTCCCCCTGGCTCGACAGACGGCCATTGAACAGCTGCCTGCCGGTGTGCTGGTGCTGGATACCGAAGGGAAGATCGTCAATCTGAATCCCGCTGCGAGCAGTATCCTGGGGGTGTCTGCGAAGCACCTTCTGGGGCGCCCTATCCGGGAGCTTCTGCCCGCCGGATTAGAACTGGCAGCGGACCTCCAGGTATCGGGGACGGAACCGATTGAAATCAACCTCCCGGGACCACAGCGGGATGGTGCGAGAGTCGGACCGAACCCCCGTGCTTATCAGTTGGAAGTCTCTGCTTTGAAAGATTGGCGCGGAATAGTAGTTGGTTACCTGCTCTTACTGCACGATGTAACAGCACAAAAGCAGGCCCAGGCGAAGTTCCTCGAGCAGCAGCGATCGCTGGCCATGCTGCACGAACGTGAGCAGCTGGGGCGCGAGCTGCATGACGGCCTTGGCCAGGTGCTGGGATATATCAAAATGCAGGGTCAGGCGGCGCGGGATTTGCTGGCACAAAATAAAAACGTCGCGGCGGACAATAGCCTGGAGCAGCTGGTGGCGGTGGCGCATGCCGCTCAGGACGATGTGCGCGAGTACATCTTGGGAGCTGCAGCCATCACTCGCAGTCAATCCGGTTTTCTTCCCACTCTTAAGAAATACCTGGAGATTTTTGGCCAGCGTTACCTGCTGCGTACTGAGCTTACCATCCCACCCGATTGGTCCGATGATATCCTGGAGGGACCCGTCGAGATGCAATTGCTGCGCATTATCCAGGAGGCGCTGACTAATGCCAGGAAGCATGCGCAGGCCAAGGGAGTGCAGCTGAACATTGAAATGGGTGACAGTAAGGTAAACGTTGTCATAGCGGACGATGGTGTGGGTTTTAACCCAGAATCTCCCGGCAATGATGTGGATCAAAAATACGGACTGGGCATAATGCGCCAGCGGGCTCAAGAGGTGGGTGGGAGCATCCGGTTGGACTCTGCCCCTGGCCTGGGCACCCGGGTGATCGTTGAGGTGCCTGTGATCGTTAAAGAGGAGCTGTGAAAATCTTACTGGTCGATGACCACCCGCTCTTTCTGGATGGCCTGAAGAACCTGCTCAGCGGGCGCGGATTGCAGGTAGTCGGCACTGCGTGTAATGGCCTGGAAGCCCTGGAGAAAGCGCGGACCCTACATCCAGAAGTGATCCTGATGGATATCCAGATGCCGGTCTGCGATGGGCTTACTGCCACACGGCTGATATCGGCAGAACTGCCCGCGATCAAGATCGTCATGCTGACCATGTCCGGCGACGACGACGATCTGTTTGAAGCCATTCGGAGTGGGGCGTACGGCTACCTTCTTAAAACGGAGGACACCGAAGTTTTCTTCAGCAAGCTGATCGATATCGAGCATGGTGAGCCGCCTCTTTCGCCAGGGCTCGCCGCCAGAATCTTACGACTATTTAACCGCCAGCAGTTAGAACAGTCGGAGAGTGCAACGCGGCTGAGCGGGGATGGGCAACTGGGCAGATTTTTATCTCCGCGTGAGATGGAAGTGTTAACACTTGTCTCACACGGATTGACCTATAAAGAAGTCGGAGCAGAGCTGCATCTCTCCGAGCGTACAATCAAATACCACATGGGAGAAATTATCGCCCGTTTGCACCTTGAGAGCCGCGCCCAGGTGATCGAGTACGCCAGGAGGTCGGGTCTAGATTAAGTAAACCGTTCACGGTTCGGTATTTACTGCATCCTAAGCCGGCGTAAAAAGTACAGTCTCTGGTTCTCCAAAGACTGTACTTTTATTGTACCTGGAGTACATAGCCAGAGGTGGGAACAGCGCGAGAATGAAGATGGAACCTTCTCTGAATTCATAGCCATTTGCAAACCGGTATGGAAAAACTCATGAAAAAGGTTGTGCTTTACGGGAATTCCCTGGTGATGTCTGCAATCGGCGCCAGCCTGGAAGACTGCCCGGACCTGGAAGTGCTTTCAATAGACCCATCTGGGTCGGATACGCAGCAGATTGGGGAGATACATCCGGTTGCGGTCATTATTGATCTGGCAGCAATGCAGCCCGATTTTTCCATGCAGCTATGGAAGGCCCAACCCGACCTGTTGTTGATCGGCGTAGACTTGATGACCGG
>JAGDMX010000396.1 GCA_017860725.1 Chloroflexota bacterium
CATTAAACGGTGAGCAGCTTCATTCACCGGATCGAATGCGATCCAACGGTGGTTGTAATCGATGGCCCTGGAAATTTCATTAATTTTTGTATACCCAATTGTCAGGGTTTCCAGTGCCTGGGATTGCAAGGCTCGCATCTTTTCGGCAGTGAAGAACTGCCACTCATCGAATGCGGGTGCATCCGGTAAAGTGAACCCCGCCAGGAAATCACCCTGATAGAGCTGAGTGGCTTCCTCCAGGTCGGTCAGGCACTGCTCGGATGCCTCGCCGGGCAGGCAGCGCGAGACCAACCCTTGATAGATTGCGACATCCAGCCAGGTATTCTCCCAGTTTTGCCAGCTTACCTGATCGCGATCTGCAGAGAGCCAGCCGTCACCCAGTGCATTGTTGATCTCCCAGATCGTTCGCCGTAAGTAGGCGAATGACTTTGAGGCAGTAAATTCCGGCCAAAGCAAGGTAGCCAGCGCTTCGCGGCTGTATGTCTGGCGGTTAACGACCAGGTAAGTCAACAATGCAATCGCTTTACGCCTGTCGGTGCTGATCGGAGTGCTGTTCAGGTAAATGCGCGGGCTTCCGAATAAGACAATCTTCAGGTTTGGCATAACGGCAAATCTAACTCCAAAACTGGAGGAAAAGCATCACCAATGTTCGATAGTAAAAATATTATACGTGAATTCGGGATAAAACACCCCTTTTTTCTTTATCCCGAACCGAGGTTATTATAGTTGATAACGCCACAATTTTATGTGATTAAATCGGTCGGTAAATGGTTTACCCGGTTGTGGTACACAAGTTGGATCTCTTTGGAGTAGAAATCAACTCGAGAGATGGCGGTGTTATTCATCAAAAACCACCATCCACCTTCATCCGGAAACCCGAATAATGCCGCCATGAGATGGATGTAAAACCCCCCATGACTGATCAGCGCCACGCGATCGTTGGTTTCTTTATGCCTGGTCAGCAGCTCGCCGGCAACGCGGCGCGCCCGCTCGCGCCGCTGATCCTGGTTCTCCCAGGGGCGATTCCACCAGCCACTTTCACCCAGCTCATCCGGTAAAATCAGGTCGGGATAGTGTGTGGCAAAGTATTGACGATTGGGTCCAGGATATCCCACCGGTTCATCGTGCGGTAGCTCGTCTAATACCAACCCACCGCGCTCATGCAGGTCGATCCAGGCGATCAAAGGTAATTTCAACCGCCCGGCGACTTTAATCCCGGTTTCAACTGCTCGCTGCATTAAGCTGGTGTACACATGGGTAATGCCATATCCGTTAATATTCTGCGGATCCCATTGGCGATCTGGGTTATCACGAACTTGCACCAGGTGGTCCGCCAGCAGCTCCGCCTGGCGGTGTCCGGTCTCAGTCAGTTTCGGATCGACGATAAAGCTCTTCACATCTTGCGTTTGCTCCCATAAGGCATTGTTTTCGGATTGACCATGTCGGATAAAGTAGAGTTGCATTGTGTTAGGCCGCCTGTGTTAAGGATGATAAAATTTTACTGCAAACCGGCAGGTTCAATGAGCCGGAATGGTAAGACAGGTATGTCTACCTGGCATAATCACAGAGAGTTCGTAGGAGTCGCTTGCTATGTCGCACGGCATGGGTTGGTTTAGTTTTATCAGTGGACCGAGTGAAAAGCCGAAGATATCGTGGAGTCTGCTGCGCAGGGTATTGGTGTATGGGAAACCGTACCGCTGGAAAATCGCGGCCATGTTGGTTTTGATCTTGATCACGACCGGATTGGGATTGATCTCACCCCTGATCATGCGTGACTTAATCGATCGCACAATTCCCCAGAAAGACGTTCAACGCTTGTTGTGGCTTTCCCTGTTATTACTGGTCATTCCTCTCGTCAATGGCTTGATCAGTGTCGTTCAGCGGCGCTTAAACAGCCAGGTTGGTGAAGGCGTGATATTTGATCTACGGGTGGCGTTATATTCGCACCTGCAGCGCATGTCTTTGCGGTTTTTCACCAACACTCGCGTTGGCGAGCTGATGAGCCGCTTGAATAATGATGTGATCGGTGCGCAAAATGCAGTCAGTAATACCATTGTGAATATCATCACCAATTTTGTTCAAGTGACTGCCATTTTGCTGGTCATGCTGCGCCTGGAGTGGCGGCTGACTTTGATCAGCGTGGCAATTCTGCCGTTGTTCATCCTGGCGGCCAGGTTGATGGGTGGCCGGCTGCGCGACATTGCCCGCCAGGCTATGGATATCAATGCACAGATGAACGCCATGATGAATGAAACGCTCAACATCGCCGGCGCACTATTGGTCAAGCTGTTTGGGCGCACCGGTGTGGAGATCTCGCGCTTTGAAAACCGGGCTATGCGCGTCCGTGAAATCGGGGTAAAACGAGCCACGATCGGCACGACCTTTTTTGTGATCGTCGGACTGGTCAGTGCGGTCGGTACAGCACTGGTGTTCGGGCTGGGCGGCTATCTGGTCATCGAAGGGTTATTCACGATCGGCACGATTGTTGCCTTCGGCGCCTACCTGACAAGCCTGTATGGCGCTCTGCAGGGCTTGACCAACGCACCGGTTGAATTTGCTACATCGGTTGTCAGCTTCGAACGAGTATTTGAAGTCCTTGATCTGCCGTTAGATATAGAAGAAAAACCAGACGCGATTTGGCTGCATGATGTACGCGGAGAGCTCATATTTGATCAGGTTACCTTTAAGTACCAGGTGGCTGAGACCAGTCTGCTCAGCGAGGTGACCAGGTATGGTCAGATGGATCGGGTTACCACCGTATTGTCGGGTGACAGGCTTGCATCGAGCCCAGCGAAGCGTTCTAACGCTGACACTCAAACCAACGGCGGCAATGCCGGTCTGCCGGCCCTGCTGACCGATCTTAGTGAGAATGAGATCGTTACCCAGGCACGCGCGGTGGCATTAGCAAATATCGAGTTCAAAGTTCAGCCCGGTCAGCTGGTTGCCCTGGTAGGTCCGAGTGGAGCCGGAAAAACTACATTAACCTATCTGATACCCCGGTTGTATGATCCTACCTCAGGCAGGATTATGATCGATGGCTTTGATTTGAGAGACGTCACGCTGGAATCGCTCAGCTCCCAAATCGGTATGGTCACCCAGGAAAACTACCTGTTTCACGACACAATCCGCACCAATTTGTTATACGCCAGGCTGGACGCAACCCAGGCGGAGCTAGAAGCTGCTTGCCGGGCGGCAAATATTCACGATTTTATCGTTGGCTTACCGGAAGGATACGATACGATTGTCGGAGAGCGTGGCTATCGATTGAGCGGCGGGGAAAAGCAGCGCATTGCACTGGCTCGCGTAATCCTTAAAAACCCACGGATTTTGGTATTGGATGAGGCCACCAGTCCAGCACCATCCTGGCATCCGACTTGATCCTGGTGATGGATCGCGGCCAGATCGTAGAGCGTGGCACTCACCAGGAGCTTCTCCAGTTGGATGGGGTCTACGCTCAACTCTACCATACTCAATTCAGCCAGCGAGAGCTGTTGTCTCCCTGAATGACTGGGTGCAGGTCGTCTATATAAATCTGAGAATAAGACAAATGTCGTAGAGATATGCATACCCATTTGACAAATTCGATGCTATACTGCACAGAAATCAGGTAGTATAAGTTGAAAAGGAGAGTTCCATGAATAAAATTCTGAATGCAGAGAGTGCCCGGAGGCTGATTGCCGGTGTACTTGCCTGCGTGATCGTGCTGAGTGTATTTTTAGGCAGCTCGATCCAGGTCGCTACTGCACAGACTTGTTCGAGTTACTACAAAGTTCAATCTGGGGACACACTATCGGGCATCGCAGATAAGTATGGTTTGACAGTTCAAGCCTTAGCAACGGCCAACAATTTGAAGGAACCATACCAGATTCTGGTTGGTCAGGAGCTGTGTATCCCGCCGGGTGGTTCCACGCAGCCCACTGCGGCAGCGACCAGCTCTACAGCACAGGCAACTACCGGGGTCACTGTGACACAAAGCGGTCTGTACCTGGTAACCGTCAAAGCCACCAAGCTCTCGGCCAAGACACCCTATTATGTGCGTCTGTACCACGGTAATAAAATACCCAGAGGGCAGAGCATACGCCTGGGCATGATGAAAACGGATAAGGCGGGCAACGCTACCAAGTCATATGGTATCCCGGCATCCTTCTATGACAAAAAAGAAACATTAACCGGTAAGTATGCAACAATTTGTTTGAAGAATCCGTGGAATGATGCGACCCATTGCCGGGTAACCTATATGTACCCCTGATCCCAGGCATGAGTAGTAGTGACTGAAGTGAAAAGTCCCCTCCATGGCGATCATGAAGGGGACTTTTTATACTTATTCGCCAGGCACTAGGGGATTGCCAGCAGCTCATCCAGCACGGCTTTGGATTTCTGTTCAATCACTGCATGCAGGGAGCCGCCATGGGCGTCCATGGTGACAACCGCGGGAAAGTCTTTTACTTCGATCACCCACATTGCTTCTGGGACACCAAAATCCAGTTTGTAAACTCCCAGCACCCGGGTGACCGTTTGGGCAATCAGAGATGCAGCGCCACCAATGGCATGCAGGTAGACACCACCGACCTCCTGGCAGGCAGCTAGGGTCTTAGGGCCCATGCCACCCTTACCAATCACACCACGCACGGCTAGATGGCGCATCACATCTCCCTGGTAGGGCTCTTCGCGAATGCTGGTTGTGGGACCGGCGGCAACGAATCGATAATCACGCGTGTCTAACCCGGCGACAACCGGACCGCAATGGTAAATGACTCCATCGTTGAGGATCGGTTTTATCGCCTCAAACACCTCCAGATCATCGCCTTGCGGTTGCCGTACCTTTTTAATAAACGTGTCCACCAGCCACTTATGGACGGTGTCCCGTCCAGTGACCATCACGCCATTGAGAGCCACCGGGTCTCCCACTTTCAAACTACGCACGACTTGTTCTGTTAAGGGAAGCGAGACTGAATTCATTAGATTCTCCTCGTAGGAATAAACCATCCGTTGATCTGCTGTCTATTCGTAAACCGCTTCGCCATCGCGATAGATCATCTTCCTGCGCCGGTACGCCCAGCACATGTAAGATATGGAAACAAAGAAGCTGGCTGGCAGGCGATGAAGGCTGGTGATCTTGGTGCCCAGTACGGTGGTCGCGCCGCCGAAGCCCATCGGACCAATCCCGAGCTGGTTTGCCTCATGGGTCAGTCGTTCTTCCATTTCAGCCAG
>JAGDMX010000397.1 GCA_017860725.1 Chloroflexota bacterium
TGGCCAACTACCTGGATGAATTCTTCCACCAGACCCGGTGTGGAGGCATAAGCTTCCATGCAGCCGAAGCGACCGCAAGGGCACTGGCGCGAGCTGCGGTAATCGATGATGATATGACCCATGGCGCCAGCATACCCATGCGCTCCATGATAAATGCGTCCGTCTATAACAATCCCGCCTCCAACCCCCGTACCGACGGTCAGACCAAGCACGTAGCGTTGGCCTCGTCCGGCCCCAAATGCGGTTTCGCCCAGAGCCATCACATTTGCATCATTATCCACAAAAGTTGGCAGTCCGAGGGTGGTTTGCAGCCTCTCTTTAACATGCATACCCTTCCAACCTGGCAGTGCTGAGGTGGCAAAAGAGATAATGCCACTATTGGGCTCCACCTCGCCAGCAGTGCCGACCCCTATGGCCACCGGTCTCAGTGACGCACCGATGCGATTACCCTCTGCGACCAGCTCTTCTACCATGAGCTTCACCCGGCGCATCACATCCTCGCCGCCTTGTTGTGCTTCCGTATGGATGTGCCGCAGGCAGTGGATTTGACCATCACTGGTTACTAATCCGCCAGCGATTTTTGTGCCGCCGATGTCGATCGTCACTACGGACTGGCTAGTTTTCATAGTTGATAAGCTCGTACCTGCTCCATCAGGCGGTTAGCATCGTCAATGGTGGCGATGCCCTTTCTGGCCATGTACATTACACCGCCCGGTAGACTACCCTGCGCCAGTCCGGCTGCCAATTCCCCGCCAGTGCAATCGATTTGCAAGGGGATATCGCTAGTAATTTTACGGATTTTCGGCAACAGCTCGAAGCCACGTAGGGCGTTGGGATCGTCGTAAATGCCGATCCCAAGGAGACCCTTGAGTTGAGTGATCCCAGGCAACAGGTGGGTGGCGGAAGAGTGCAGGTGGATCCATCCCCCGCCGAAATAATCCATTGTTTGCTGGAGATAAGGCAGACCAAACTCATCGAAGACGGCCGAGGCGCACTGACCGTAGGTGTCCACCGACATCCAGGGCGCCCGACCAGGTAGCCAAATGCGAAAGAGACTGAAAATGCCGTCCTCATTATATAGCGCCGGGGCGATAATCTGGCGTTGCATTTCGATCAGGCGGATATTGAAATCGACGGAGAATTGTAGCAAACTGTGGAGCTCGCCGGGATGATCATATAGATCAAGGTAAACCTTCCCGCCGCGCAGCACCTCCACCAGGTTGAGCCCGTCCATCGGCTCAGTTTCGCACAAGGCAAATTTACCTCGTGCTACCTCCAGGTAATGACGGCAGGCTTGCTGTTGCTTCTTAATCCATTCATTTTCTGGATCAAAATGGAGCTGCTCGAGCCCAGCGTAGCTCTCGAGCAGCGGGATGCTCCAACCAGCCCCACCGTCGAACTGCACCTGCGCTCCTAGAAAACCGCCAAAAGCCGAGCTGCCAAAGCTGACGCGTGCCACAGGCAGTAAGTCATCCTGTACCGATCGGCGCACCCAGTAATTATGATCCCAGGCTGCCGCCATTCTTTCGATATCTGGGCAATGGCGAAGCGGGTCATCGAAAGGCAGCTCAGCCGGATCCAGGCGCGCCAGTATTCCGTCGCTTAATTTACGCGTCCATAAGAGGCGGTGGCGGTCGATGACTTCGGACAGATCGGGTTTGTATTCCAGCGCCATCCTGCATGGTCGCGTTGACTTTTGCCCAGCGGGCTCACTCATATCGCCCGAACTCATGGGCAGCCCGCACCATGGCACGCAAGTTTTCCGGCGGAGTATCGCGCGGCACCTCGCAACCGGAGCTCAAGATAAAATGGCTTTGCCAGGACCCATCCGGGGCGTGGATGGCCTGTTCAATCGCCGTCCGGCTGGCCTGGGTGACATCTGCCGGGCTGCCCATAAATAATATCCGGGAAGGTTCAATATTGCCCTGCAAACACACCTGCCCGCCCGTTTTCTCGCGGTAAAAGGCGATATCATTCTGGTAATCCACCTCAAGCCCGGTTGCTCCGGTGGCAACCATTTGGTCGATGATGTGGGCTGTGTCGCCGCAAATATGTAAGAAAACAGGTATATCCAGATCTGCCAGTGCCGATATAACCTGTTTCTCGAACGGCGCTGCAAAGCAGGCGAATTGGCGTGGATTGAGCAGTCCGGCGGTTGAATCCCCAAATGTCAGTGCATGGCAGCCAGCCTGTCCACAGGCGCGGGCGAACATGATTACGGTTTCGGTACAGATTTCCAGCAAATCGAAGACAAATTGGGGATCGTCATACAAATCCATCATGAGCGGCTCAATGCCGCGCACCGCGGTAGCCAGCGAAAACGGCCCCTGGTCGAAGTTGGTCTTGAGATAACATTGGTCACCGATCGCCTGGGCTGCCTTTCGGGTGGCTTCGACTTTAAAGCCCATTCTTCCATCGGTTCCGCTCCGAGGGCGAGTCAGCAGGTTGAGATCTTTACTCTTAGCCAGGACGCGTGTAGCGGCAGTTGGTGGTTGGTCGGGGAAAAATTGGATTGTACATCCTAAGACAGAAGGTAAGATCCAATTGTCGCAGGTAACATGGAAGCCATCATAACCGTAGGTCCGCCAGGCGTTAATCTGGGTTCTGACCAGCAGATCAGGATCCTGGGCATACTGATCGTAGCGCACCTGCGCGATTTTCATGGTGTGGTGAATGATCAGTGGAATGACCGGCACCCGGTCGGGGATTTCCCCCGCGATAGCCCTACGGACGCGTTCGACAGAATTGAGCTCCATAATTAACCACTTTCCTTCGCTGCGCGTAACATCGCGTCGACATTTTCAGGGGGCGTATCACGGCCCAGTGCACAGCCGCTGCTCAGGATGAAACCCGGGTTACCTTGCATCGTACGCAGCGCCTGGCGAGATAATTCGTAGATTTCAGACTGACTGCCGTGCACCAAGGTGGTTGTGTTGAGATTGCCTTTAATTGATATCCGGTCGCCGATTCGCTGGCGGGCATCCACCAGGTCTACCTGCCAGTCGGCTTCCAGGCAGTCGGCATGAGTTTCTGGAATCATATCCAGAATGGGATTAATTTTTCCGCAGATATGAATGATGCTTGGAATGCCCAGCTCGCGCAGCCGGTCACAGACGATGTGTTCATATGGCAGGACAAATCTTTTATAGGTGTGGGCGCTCATCAAGCTCGAAGATGCGAAGCCCTCGCCGATCCATACACACGGCGGATCGAACTCGGCCATTTCCTCGGCCCATCGCAAGGCAAATGGCAAGCGTTTTTCAATCGCTCGCTCTAAAGCCTGCGGCTCCTCGATGGTTGCCATCATCACTCGCGTTAGGCCCATCATAAAAGCCACCTGCG
>JAGDMX010000398.1 GCA_017860725.1 Chloroflexota bacterium
TTCACCGTCGAACTGGATCGGATGGCCTAACAGCGTTCCGCCCTTATCGCTGATGGCGATTTCGGCGCCATTGCGAGAGTCGGTGCCCAGGGTGGCGTCAGGCCCGGCGATCACCATGGCATAGGCAATGTGAATCGGGTCACCGGCAGCGACTTCAACACAGCCAATGGCATCTTCACAGGTTGCCTCAGCAGGGGCCTCGGTAGGTGGAACCGCGGTCGGCTCCTCAGGGACTGCAGTCGGTTCTTCAGGAACTGCAGTCGGCTCTTCAACCGCAGGCGGCTCAGTAGCAACCGGCTCTTCAGTAGCGCCGCCGCCGCAGGCCACCAGCAGCATACTGGCAACTACCAACAGCGACAGAAAAACAAAAATTTTCTTACTCATCTTCTATTCTCCTCAGGAAATTAAATGGGGTTGTCCCGCACAAGCGGGATACGGGGATTTAATAGGGTATTGGGCACAGCACTTAAATTGATCCAGGATCGAATGGGTCACCTCCTTTGGCGATTTTCATTCGTTCTGACTTCCCAGGTCATTTGCGGCATGAATGCTTATTGTCCGACTCTGGGATTGTTCCAAAATTTACACTGGGCTCTTCGGTTTAATGGAGAGATTCTACCGATAACTGGTTAGAAGGTCAAGGGAATATTCAAATCTGATTCAGAATCTTCTAATATTCGCCTATGGTAAAATTTGTCGGGCAGATATGAAAACAGCCGACGTGCAAGCCATGCCTGTTCCGCCTAACCTAGTAAAATCCCTGCTGGGGGGTTTTGATATTATCAGCAACCATATCACCTTGATTGCGTTCTCGGTGAGCCTGGATCTGTTCCTGTGGCTTGGACCGCGCCTGAGTCTGGAACAACTAATATCCGATATATTCACCCAGGCACTGGCTATGCCCGAAGCCCAAACTCCGGAAATGTCAAGCTTACTGCAAAACAGCCAGGCGATGTGGCAAATCACCATCTGGCAAGTTACATCCTTAATGGAAACCATCGGTTTGTGGGTTTTGCTGGTGATCGTCGGCTTCCTGATGGGAACTCTATATTTCACTCTCGTTTCGCAGGCGGTCTTACAGGGTAAAGTAGACTTACCCCTGGCGATCCGCCAGTGGCCGGCATTCGCCCGGAATGTAATATTGTTGGCTATCTTCTGGCTGATACTATTTTTGGGAGTTGGTCTTCCTCTCGTGTGCATGCTGAGTTTTATGCTGATCAGCGGAATCAATATTGGACAACTGGCAATATTAATCTATGCCGTTTTGGTCGTATGGGTATTTTTTCCTTTAGCATTTTCCCCGCATGGTATATTTACCTTTCAAAGTGGAACCTGGGCGGCGGTAGTGCAAAGTTTGCAGATGACACGTGCCACGCTGCCAACCACCGGCCTGTTTTTGCTGGCCGCATTGGTTCTGATCCTGGGGCTGAATTCGGTGTGGCGCCTTCCCGAGGAAACCTCGTGGCTCACTATCGTGGGTGTACTCGGCCATGGTTTCATCACTTCTGGTATTTTAGCTGCGAGCTTCGTTTACTATCGCGATACACAACGTTTTCTCCGCGAAAAAGCCCAGGCTAGTGAAAACAATCTGGCTTAAAGCTTGCCAGAGGATTAATTTGGAGGTATGAGTGGTTAAAGAAAGTTCGTACTCGTATGAGGCCAAGGATATCCAGGTCCTGGAAGGCCTGGAAGCAGTTCGCCGGCGCCCCGGCATGTACGTAGGCGGCACGGATATCAAAGCGCTTCACCATCTGATCTATGAGGTGGTTGATAACTCCATTGACGAAGCTCTTGCCGGGGCATGTGACCGAATCGAGATCAAAATCCATCCTGACAGCAGTGTGACCGTCAGAGATAATGGCCGCGGCATCCCGGTGGACATACACCCACAGATGAAGAAGCCAGCCTTGGAAGTCGTGATGACCACCCTGCACGCTGGCGGAAAATTCGGCAGTGGCAGCTACAAAGTATCCGGCGGCCTGCACGGCGTGGGTGTATCGGCGGTGAACGCCCTGTCTGAGTGGTGCGAGGTGCGCGTCTACCGGGATGGTAAAGAGCACTTCCAGCGCTACGAGCGTGGTTATCCCCAGGGTCCCGTCGAGGTAATTGGCAAAGCCCCTTCCGGAGTGACCGGCACAACCACCACCTATAAATTCGATCCGCTGATATTCAAGGAAGACCTGGATTACCGTTTCGACACCCTGGTACAGCGTTTTCGCGAGATGGCCTTTGTGACGCGTGGGGTGACGCTTTACTTCCTGGACGAACGCTCCGACCGGGAGATGACATTTCACTTTGAAGGTGGTATTACCTCCTTCGTCCGCTACTTGAACCGTAACCGGGAGGTGCTGCACCCAGTGGTGCACGTAGAGAGAGAGACCGACGGTATCACAATTGATGCCGCTATCCAATACACCGATGCCTATGCTGAGTCGGTGTATGCCTTCGCTAATACCATCAACACCATTGATGGCGGCACACATCTGACCGGTTTGCGCGCTGCCCTCACCCGCACGATAAACGATTACGCCCGCCGCATTGGCCAGCTAAAGGATGCGGACCCCAATTTCACCGGCGATGATACGCGCGAAGGGCTGACCGCCATTATCAGCGTCAAACACCCCGATCCGCAGTTTGAAAGCCAAACTAAAGTCAAGCTGATGAACCCGGAAGTGCAGACCTTGGCGCAGCAGGTGGTCGGCGAGGCGTTCAGCACTTTCCTGGAAGAGAATCCCGCCGCTGGCAAGGCAATCGTCGCCAAGTGCCTCACCTCAGCCCGCGCTCGAGATGCAGCCCGCAAAGCACGCGACCTGGTGATCCGCAAGTCGGCCCTGGAAAGCCTGACCTTGCCTGGAAAGCTGGCAGACTGCTCTGAGCGGGATCCGAATAAGACGGAATTGTACATTGTCGAGGGCGATTCGGCAGGCGGCAGCGCCAAACAGGGGCGTGACCGCCACTTCCAAGCTATCCTGCCATTACGAGGTAAGATCCTCAATACCGAGCGCGCCAGGCTGGATAAAATCCTGGCTAACAACGAGGTCAAAGCCCTGATTTCTGCCCTGGGGACCAGTATCGGGGAGAGCTTTGATCTCTCCGGCCTGCGTTATGGCCGGGTAGTTTTGATGACCGATGCCGATGTGGATGGCAGCCATATCCGCACATTGCTGCTGACTTTCTTCTTTCGTTACATGCAGCAATTGATTGAAGACGGTCATTTGTATATAGCCCAGCCACCTCTTTATCGCATTGCATACAAAGATAAGATACGCTTTGCCTATACCGAGGCAGATAAGGAAAAAATTCTGTCGGAGCTTGGTGTGACCGCTGAAAAAGCATCACTCCAGCGCTATAAAGGTTTGGGAGAGATGAATCCCGACCAGCTTTGGGAAACGACGATGGACCCGACCCGGCGAACTCTTCTGCTGGTTACGATTGAGGATGCCGCCGAAGCAGATCGCACCTTTGACATGCTGATGGGATCGGCAGTGCCTCCTCGCAAGCGATTTATTCAAACCCATGCTCGTGAAGTTCGCAATTTGGATATATAATTGTGGAGATCCGTGAACTCATATAGCCCATTCAGGGTGGTGAATGCAACGGCTATAACGGAAGCAAGAAAGATCCACGTACGGAATGTAAAGGCCGGCTACGATGCCTCTGGAAACCGATGCCATACTGAATAACCGGTACCGGATTGTTGAAATCCTTGGTCAGGGAGGGATGGGATCGATTTATCGCGCCATCGATGAGAACCTGGGCGTTGAAGTCGCTGTAAAAGAAAACTTTTTCACTACCGAAGATTACGCCCGCCAGTTTCGCCGAGAGGCGACGATCCTGGCCGGTCTGCGCCATCCCAATCTGCCACGCGTTACCGACCACTTTGTCATCGAAGGGCAAGGCCAATACCTGGTGATGGATTATATCGCTGGGGAAGACCTGCGCCAGCGCATGGACCGCCTGGGAACATTGCCGGAAGAGGAAGTAGTAAAGATTGGCGCAGCCATCTGCGACGCCCTGTCGTACCTATCGGCCTGCAGCCCTCCCGTAGTCCACCGCGACATCAAGCCGGGTAATGTGAAGATTGACCCTCAAGGCCAGAT
>JAGDMX010000067.1 GCA_017860725.1 Chloroflexota bacterium
ATATTATCGCCATGTACCTGCCATCCCTGTTTACCGGTTTTCTGACCGAGAGACTCGGGCTGACGCGCCTGATGTTGATGGGGGTGCTGGCTATGCTGGGCACAGTCGTTGTCGGCGTGATCAGCCGCGATTTGCTGCACTATTGGGGGGCGCTGGTGCTGCTGGGGGTGGGGTGGAACTTCTTGTTCGTTGGCGGAACCGTGATGCTGACACGCAGCTACTTCCCAATTGAGCGCTTTAAAGCCCAGGCAGCCAACGATTTCACTATCTTTGGCTTCCAGGCGCTGGCTTCGCTTTCGGCGGGCTCCGTGTTATTCCTGGCGAATTGGGACACCCTGCTGATGATGACCCTGCCGATCCTATTAGGTATCGCAGGATTTATATTATGGCTCAACCGCCAGACCGTGACCGAAGCCAGTCCTGCACATTAGTTGCGTATAGCCAAGAATTTGTTCGGCATCCAGAGGTTTTCAATCCCCTGAGGTGTTCATTTATGCCGAGGCAACTACCGCACCACCGGCTGCCGCACTGTCTTCCTGCTGGAGGATGATCAAATACCAGCCCAGCAGGATCAATAGAGGCGTTTCGGGCATGGCGCGCGCTGGGTATTCAACGAACACGCCCGCCTGGGTTTTGAACCAGTCGGCAAATCGGGGATGCTCGACGCCTTCTTTATAGGTGATGACTGTGCTGCCATCCTCGGCGTTGATGACAAAACGCGACGCCCAGAAATTGGCTGACTTCCAGAAATAGCGCCGACTACCAACCATCTCGATCCAGCCTTCGCCGAGCCAGTTTGGGGTGAAGATTGCGATATCGCTCGATTCGCCGGAGATGCGGGCGGTAATGCGGGTTTTAAAGAAGCCAACCCGCTTAAAAGTCCAGCTCTGTGAGGCGGTAGCCGCGATGGCCAGCGAACCCCAGGCGCTTTGAAAATCGAGGCGGGCAACCAGAGTCTCGTCATGATAGAGTTCAAAATTGCGACTTAACCCCTTGGGTTGTAGCCAGTGTAGCTCGTAGGTAAGAAATTCGGTGATTGGTTCCATATCCAGTCGCTCCTTAGCTATCATGCATCATATTTCTTATAAGTCAGCTCGCCGACTTTGCCGCCGACGAACAGCAATTCGGCGCGCTGCAGGATGGTGCGGATAAGCTGCAGGCGATCCTGCATGCCGAGTTTGTCGAGTATTGGGAAGTGCAGTGGACGATCGGCGGCGATCAGCATGCAGCGGTTGTCGACGAGCTGTAGTTCGCTGATCTGTCCCCAAGCGGCAGAGAAAGGTGTTCCAAGTAAGCCGTGAATTGTAATCCCGGATTCATCCGCGGTGATCGAGCGGATGTAACTCCAGGGTGTGACCAGGCCTCCGATGCCGCGTAGGATGATCCAATATAGCAAAGCGCCTAGGACGATCTTTACCAGGTTTTCCCGCACCCAGGCGGCAATTTGCGGGCTGAGCAGGTAGCCGAGCACCAGCAAGATCACGGTGGCTGTGCCCATCAAGAAAAAGACCATGCCGGCGATCTGCGGCCAGCCATAAATGTAGTCGTGCTCCGGTTCAGACTGTGACTTTTCGTCCACCAATGGATCGTGTAGCAGAGCTCCGGTAGCTTCGTCAATTAATTCAAACGTCAGGTGGCCGCTCACCGTCCAACCCCAGCCGATCTGCTGCAGGATGCAACCGGATTCGGTGGCGGCTGCCGCCAGCAGAGGTTTCAGAGCCTCCTTGGCCAGGCGAGCGGCGACCTCGGCAGCGATCAGGCTATCTCCCTGAGGGGCAACCTGACCGAGGCGGTAAGATCCAAGAGGCAGGGAGGCGCCCAAGGCATTTTCGACGGCAGTGCGAAGCTGAGATGGCATGACGGTAGAATCGGTGGCGCGGTACAGGGCAGTGTAGCGGTTCATAGGATTATTGTATCGCAAGTCGGCCGCGCAGATAGCTGATCCGGGAACTCAATACGTTGTATGTGGTATGATTCTCCGGTTATGATCCAGACACTGCGCTCACGGATGCACGCGACATACATCAAGTACCCTCGCCAGTTCTGGCTGATGTTCTTCGGCCTGTTGATCAGCCGTATTGGGTCGAGCATGATCTGGCCATTCATGATGATATACGTCAGCGAAAAGGTAAATCTGCCGCTCACGGCCGTCGCCGGACTGCTGTCGATCAATGCAATCTCGGGGATCTTTTCCTCATTCCTGGCAGGACCAATCGTTGACCGCCTGGGACGCAAGTGGATTATGGTAGTGGGACTTGGTCTACATGGGCTGACCTTCCTGGCGCTAGGCCAGGCGACGACTTACCCTCAGTTTGTTGTGCTGATGATCTTGGCTGGGGGATTGTCTCCCTTGTATATGGTCGGGTCCGATGCCATGCTGGCGGACCTGGTACCGGTGGAGAAGCGCACCGACGCCTATGCCATGCTACGCCTGAGCGCTAACGCCGGGATTGCTATCGGGCCGATGATTGGTGGAATGATTGCAGCAACCTCCTACAACCTGGCTTTTTACATGGCAGCGTTGGGTCTGACTTCTTACAGCTTGCTGATGGCTTTTTTTGCAAAAGAAACCTTGCCGCAACACACCGCGCTGGTCAGCGAGGTGCCTCGCCGCGAACCGTTTGGCGGTTACCAGGATATTGTGCGCGACCGGCGTTTCTTGACTTTCCTGCTGCTGGTCACGCTGGGTATTCTGCCGGGGGTGCTGATGTGGACGTTGATGCCGGTATATGCCAAGCAGAATTACGGTATACCGGAGAGTCTATACGGGCTGATCCCAACCACCAATGCCTTAATGGTAGTTTTCCTGCAGCTGCCTGTCACCAGCCAAACCAAGCGCTACCGGAACCGCCTGATGATGGCGTTAGGAGCGGCATTCTATGCCTTGGGCGCCGGCTCGGTGGCGCTGGCAAGCGGCTTTTTCGGTTTCTGGGTGGCGATGGTGGTGATGTCTTTCGGAGAGCTGGTGCTGGTGCCCACCTCGAGCAGCTACGCTTCAATCCTGGCGCCGGTGGATAAACGCGGGCGCTATATGAGCCTGTACGGTTTGACCTGGTCGGTGGCAATGGGAATTGGACCGATCTTCGGCGGGATGCTCAACGATCAGATTGGACCGTGGGCGATCTGGGTAGGAGCATTGGCGGTGGGACTGGTGGGAGCAGGAGGTTTCCTATGGCAGGCGATGTCACAAACTCCGGTTCAACCGCAGACAGCAGAGTGAATTACTGGCTTAATTCAGGGGCGCCAGTGATAAGCCAATCCAATTATCCCTGGACCGGTGTGGGCGACCATGACGGGAGTAAAGGGGGTAACAAGGATTTCATCCGGGTGCAAACGGGCTTCTGCCATGGATTGCAACTTATCCGCCCATGATTGGGCATCGGCATGCATGATTGCCAGGGACAAACTGCGACAGCCGCATACTTTTTCGCTGACATAATCGACGATCTCTTCCAATACGTGGTGGTAACCGCGCACTCGGCTGATTGGGAGCACTTCACCGTCCTCGCTCAAGGTGATTATCGGCAGGATTTGCACTATGCTGCCTAGCATATAGGCGGCCTTGCCGATCCGTCCTCCCCTGGCCAGGTACTCGAGAGTCTCTAGCCCGGCCGCAAAACCGATTCGTTTACGTTCCAGGTCGAGCTGTTGTAGAATTTGCTCTACAGAAGCTCCTTGGTTGGCCAGGCGAGCAGCTTCGATCGCCAGAAACCCTTGGGCGATGGTCGCAAGACGGGTATCGTACAAAACGATTTGTCGGTCGCCAAACTCCTCGCGTGCCATAATCGAACCACCTTCAGCGGCGCTGAAGGTGCCACTTAACCGACTAGTTAAGCCAATATACAGCACGCTCTGCGCGCCGCTATTCAGGCAATCCAGGAATAAAGCGTAAAATTGCCCGGCGGATGGCGCTGAGGTGCTGATATGCAGGTCTTTTTCCTGTCGCATGCGCAGGTACAGCCCCGCCGAATCCAGATCAACCCCATCAATATATTTTTTGTCTTCCACCATGACAGAAAGAGGGATGACACGGATACCGAGCTGGCGCGCCAGATCAGGTGGTACCTGTGCCACACTATCGGTGACAATCATTACACTGATCGTAGTGTTTTCGGATTGGGATGGGTTTGGCGGAGTTGGGGAAGGGGCGTTCATCGATGACTCCTGTAATTTCATTATATCCGCTATTCCAATGCGGGCATACTTTGATGGGCTCATGACGCATGGTTATCTGATAGAAGTGTGAAGTTAATGTCAAAGGCATAGATGTGTCCTATAATTAATTTGAAGACCGTTTCTCACTGGGCTTCTTGCGTATAGTCGGATTTCCGATTCGGTATCTGCCTCACGGTCCGAAAATTGAAAGAGCGGATCTTATGGAAAAATCCCAGCTCAACCTGCGTCGAAACATTCTCTGGCCGATCCTGCTGCTCCTGGCAGTGGGAGTAGTCCTGATTATTTTCGATCGTGAGCGAATTATCTTGGTACTGGCCAAAGCGGATTGGCAATATGTCCCCAGGGCGTTGGTGTTTATCGCCTGTTCCTATGGGCTAGTGAGTTATTCCTATGCCATCCTGGCGCACCAGGTGGGCATCCGGATGGGCTGGCGTGAGCTGAGCTTGACCTATTTTGTCACGGCGGTGATGAACCGGGTTGTGCGTAGCGGAGGTGTGGCGGGGTTTTCGGTACGCTGCCTGATCATGAAGCAGTATGGTGTCAGCGTGAATGATACCTTATCCTCTTCGATGATCCATGTGCTGATCGGCAGCCTGGTCATGCTGGCTATGCTGCCGGTTGGAAGCCTGTATGTCTATTTCAGCGTGCCGGTTTCAACTGCGTTGGAGGGTCTGTTGGTTTTCATGACAGCGATCAGCCTGCTGTTCAGCCTGGGTGCAGTGGCCGTTTTGCTCAGCGAGCAGCTACGCGACCGGGTGATTGAGGTCGCTGCTGGATTAGCCAAGAAGATTGTGCATCGAGATATCACTCCGGCCTTACATGAGTTCAATTTACAGGTGAGCCTGGGAATCCGTCTGCTGCGCCAATCTCCACTGCACTGTGGGGAGATTATCCTGCTGTTGTTTGTCGAATGGTGGGCAAATGTAATCGCACTGTCATTCTGCTTAAATGCGTTTGGGGCATCCCTCCCGATTGGAGCGGTGGCGGCGTTGTATGTAGTAGGGATTATGGCGGGTGTGATCACCGCACTCCCCGGTGGATTCGGCGTGCAGGAAGGTGTCATGACACTGATGGCAGTTGCTCAGGGAACCTCCTTCGAACAAGCCATCCTGGCGATGTTGCTGTATCGCGTGGTGCACTCGATCATACCTTACTTGGTCAGCCCATTGTTTTACCTGCATCTACTTCACGAACAGCGGCCTGAGGTGGTGGCTTGAAATGTTTGCGTATATCCTGCTGATTTTGTTAGGATACCTGCTGGGTTCAATCCCGACTGCATACCTGGCCGGCCGTTGGGTCAAAGGCATTGATATCCGCCGCTACGGCAGCGGTACGGCCAGCGGCTCGATGATTTACGAGCATGTCGCACGCTGGATGGTCGTGCCTGTGGGACTATTTGACATCGGTAAAGCGGCGCTACCGACCTGGCTGGCGCTGCGTCTGGATTATGGCGAAGTAGTGGCAGCCGCGGCAGGGCTGGCTGCCTTGGTAGGACACAACTGGCCGATCTATCTGGGATTTACGGGAGGCAGGGGCATCAGCGCTATTATGGGCACCCTGCTGGTGCTTTTTCCCTGGGGTGATGCCTGGCTGCTGGCGTTCCTGGCGGTTGGCTTTGCCCTGGGGGACTCTGCCCCGTGGACGCTAATGGGTCTGGCGAGCATGCCGGTATTGGTGTGGTGGTTAGATGGCTCAGAAGTCCTTTATTGGCTGATCGGTGCCATGCTGGTGACCACCTTGATCAAGCGACTGGAAGCCAACCGGCGCCCACTGCCCCTGGATGGGCACGAGCGCCGGCGGGTGATCTGGCTGCGGCTAATTTTTGATCGGGATATTCCCGATCACCGCTTATGGATTCAGCGACGGCCATGAGCCGGTTACCTGACGATCACGAAGGCTGGCATCAAAGAACCGGATGATTTGACTCGACAGGCTATCCAACCCGGGTGAGCGTACTTGTGCATGGGTGGCAGTGGGCAGCCAGATCCTGTGCTTTGGGTAATCTGCCGCCTGGTACAGGCTGTCTGCCTGCTCAATGGTAATACGTTCGTCTGCCAGCCCATGAACGAGCATAACCGGACGAGGAGCGATCTGGGCAATCACATCCAGAGGGCGTACCTGGTTGCGGGAAAAGTTTTTGCGTAGCTCAAAGAGACGCAATTGAAGGTTATAGAGTACTTGGGGGAAAAATGCCGGGCGGTTGTGCTGCCAGATATCGGCCAGAGTCGTGTAGGGGGCAGCGGCAACAATAGCATCCAAGCTCGGATTGCGGGCGGCGCTTAGGATGATTGAGACAGCGCCGGCTGAGTGCCCGATGGCGCCGATTTTCTGCAGGCCCCGCGTTTCCGATAGATAGCGTACGGCAGCGTCGATATCGTAGCTCTCACGCGCCCCATAGGAGAAGTTGAAGCGGTTGCCGTCGCTGCTACCCTGGCCGCGGTAGCTGAACAGTAACACATGGTAGCCACCCTGGTGCAGCGGGGTGACCAGCGATAGCCCCTGGCGCTGATCGTGGGCGGTAGCTGGGGCATAAAGAATAGCCGGCGCAGTCGGGTTTTCAGCGGGGAAAAACCAGCCGCGCAAGGTCAGGCCATCGCTGGTGGGGAAAGCAACATTTTCATAATCAAGGTCTAAGCCAGGGGAGGCAGACAGCCATCCATGTTTGAGCCCGGATAATCCCATGCCAAACGGTGCAGTCGTAGCAATCATCTCGCCAAGCATTGGGCTGGTAGTAAGGGCTACAGCCGCTGCGGCAACAATGCTGCTATAAAGCATTATCTTCTTGAGACGCAAAATACAAACTCCTGAGTGATGTGAACAAAGCATCGACTGGCGATGAGCCAGTCGAACAAAAAAACCGATTATAGGCGTTTGGGGTGATCGTGTGCCGGAATGCGCCAGTCGGGAATAAACCAGGCAACATTTTACCGGCTTACACACAGGGCGTAAAGCGCGTTTGTGAATTTATCATCAACCCCTAATTATTCACTTTGTTCGCTGGTCAAGCGGTGAGCCAGAATGATGGGAATGAAGGTAATGGCGATAACAATCATCGCGACAACGTTGGTAACCGGACGGTCACGCGGCCGGGTGAGCTGGCTAAAAATCCAGATCGGCAAGGTACTTTGCTGACCGGCGGTGAAGGTGGTGACGATCACTTCATCGAAAGAGAGAGCGAATGCCAGCATGCCACCGGCCAGCAATGCAGTCGAGATGGCGGGCAGCACAATAAAGCGGAAAGTCTGCCAGCCATGAGCGCCAAGGTCCATCGAGGCTTCGATCAGAGAGTGACCGGTGCGCCGGAAGCGCGCCAGAACGTTGTTGTAGACAACTACTACACAGAAGGTGGCATGACCGATGACAATCGTCCAAAAGCTAAAGGGAATATTGCCAGCTCCGATGGCCGCCCGCAGGGCGATGCCGGTAACAATTCCGGGTAGGGCAATTGGTAGGATTAGCAAGAAGGAAATCGACTCGCGCCCGAAGAACCTGGTACGCGAGACGGCCGCGGCGGCTAATGTACCCAGTACGAGCGCCACCGAGGTAGCAACCAGTGCCACCCGCAGCGAGAGCCCTAACGCTTGCCAGAAATCCTGGCGTCCCCAGGCGACTGCCCACCATCTGGTTGTCAATCCCGGCGGTGGAAATGTATAGGCAGATTCGTCGGTAGTAAAGGCGTACAACAGGATGATGATCACCGGAATATGCAGGAACAGCAGCACGGCAATTGCGGTAGCGGTCAGTAGCCTGGGAGCTTTCTCACTATTTTGGGAGGTTTTCTGCCTGGTCATAAAGCTCTACCTCACATGGCTTCAAAGGCGCCCATGCGGCGGGCGACCAACAAGTAAAGGACCATGATCACAATCGGCACCATCGTGAATGCAGCTGCCAGGGGCAGGTTGCCGGAGGTGCCTACGTGGGACAGTACCGCCTGACCGATAAAAAACTTGGAATTGCCCAAAGTGAGTGGGATAATAAAGTCACCCAGGGTGAGTGAGAAGGTGAAGATCGAGCCAGCCACAATACCCGGCAAGGCCAGCGGTAGGAGGATATGGCGGAAGGTGAGCAGCGGGCGGGCGCCCAGGTCGCTCGAAGCCTCCTGCAAGGATTTTGGCACTCGCTCAAGGGCGGCGATGATCGGCAGCACCATGTAAGGCAGCCAGACATACACAAAAACTATAAACATACCGGTAGGTGAGACAGACAGCGAGGAGCCACCGACAGTTGGTATACGCAGCCAGGCTTCCAGCACACCAGCCAGGCCTATTTGATTGATGAACCAGGTCAAGATGCCTTCCTTGGCAAGGATCAATTTCCAGGCGTAAACCCGTACCAGGTAGCTGGACCATAAAGGCAGGAGGACTGCCAGATAAAGAAAGCCTCGCCAGCGGGGTGAAGCGAAGCGGGCAATGTAATAAGACAACGGGAAGGCCAACAAAGCACAAGCGAGTGTCACAGCCAGAGCCATACTGGCAGTCCGCAGGACGATATCCAGGTTGGCGGGGGTAAACAAGCTGGCATATGTCGCCAGAGTCAGTCGGGAGCGGTCGACCAGACCGGTGAAGTCGTCCAGGTGATAGAAGCTGTTAACCAGCAGAGTGGCTAACGAACCCAGGTAGATAAACAGCATCCAGCCGAGCGGCAGGATGAGCAGCAGGACTAGCATCAGCCAAGGTCGTAAGTAGATGGTGGTAAGCAGACGCTCGAACCAGGATTTCTGCTTATCCTGGGGTGGAGAGGAGAAAGTATCAGCGCGACTTGACATGGGATTGCCGCCTTATTCCACCAGCGCTTCCCCGGTGATCTCTTCCTGCAGGTGAGCGGTCTGTTCCGGATCGGCGTCCAACGGGCGGTTATGCTCCTTGTTCCACAGCAGGCAAACTACCTGGCCGCGCACCTGACTGGCCTGTGTGGCGCTGGTTTGCAGGTTCTGCTCAGCGAC
>JAGDMX010000004.1 GCA_017860725.1 Chloroflexota bacterium
AGATGAGCCACAATGAACTCAAGAAGCTGGCGGGCCATCGCCAACACCTCCGGTCGCCTTTTCAAAGCCTGGCGGTTAGCGATCAGGCAAGCTTGAGAACGTAATATCAAACCATCCTCCAGCATCTTCAGACGGTTATCCCGTAAGGTCGTGCCAGTCGAAATTAAATCGACGATCAGGTCAGCATAGCCGATGGTCGGGGCAATCTCCAAAGTACCTTCCGCCGAGATCATTTGAATATCGGATATGCCCCTTGCCTGGAAAAAAGCCTCGGTGAGATTGGGAAATTTTGTCGCAATCCGGATCGGGCGGCTCATTTGCCGCTGCCATGCAGCCAGGTCGGGCATGGTTTGAACGTTTTCCCAGGTTTCAGGGACGATTACATTGAGAGTGCACTGCCCAAAGCCGAGATCGTTCAGCAGCACAACAAAGCTGCCGTTTTCTGCACGGCGCTCGGTGAAAACATCCCAACCGGTGATGCCAAAATCCACACTGCCATCCCGGACACTGGTAATAATATCGCCGGAACGCTGGTACAGCACCGTCAAGCCCGGCAGGCTGGGGATCGTTGCCCGGTACTGGCGGGGATTAGGTTTGTAAACATGCAGGCCGGCACTGCTCAACAAGTCGATTACCTCTTCCGCCATACGGCCCTTACTTGGCAAGGCCAGACGTATCTCAGTACGAACTGCTTCTACATCAGTCATCAACCAACCTCCATAGGATAATCAATTCACTCAGTTCGGGATAAGGAATAAGGGGTGTTTTGGGTTTATCCAAAATCCTTTTATCCCGAATTCACGGTAAACTCGGTTATTAATAAAGAAGCGCCCCTGGCCAGGAGCGCTTCAAGATGTACAAGAATGAAAATCAAGAATTAATGATCAATCCTTAAAGCAGTCCAGGCCGGTTTATTCCCCGGTTATGGTGAGCATGATAATGGCGAAAGGTTGACCGCTGAAAGCTGTTCATAAAATTGAACGACATTTTAACATAGCATACGATGATGTGCAAGATAAAAATAAATTAACGTCAGTTCGGGATACGGAAAAGGGGGTGTTTTGGGTTTATGGCGGCTCCGCCGCCCAAAATAAACCCAAAATCCTTTTCTCCCGAATTCACGTTAAATTAAGAGCTTTTGAGCTGATTGACCAGCTCAATATACTTCTGCATTGCTTGTTCAGCGGTCATGCCCTTGATTTTTTCCCAGGCATCAAATTTGGCACGACCCACTGGATCGGTGAAGCCGGGGCGTTTCCCGGTAGCATTGCCGATTGTGGCTTGTTTATAGAGGGCATACAATCGCAACAAAGTATCGTTATCGGGTTTTTTAGGCAGGCGCTGCGCTTCTTGTGCAGCAGACTCAAACTGGGTTTTCAAATCAACCATCACAACCTCGGACTACAGGGTCAACCCGGTTTCTGGGTATCGGTATCGCCTTTCGGCCTGTCCACCTGCAGGCTGTGGATGCCATTGCGAACCTGAGTCAGTGAGCGATCCAGGTCTGCTTCCAGGCGCATCAAAGTATTAACCACGTAGTCATCTGCCTCGCGCCTTAACCGTTCTGCTTCTGCGCGTGCCTGAACTACGACCTGTTCAGCGCGAGATTGGGATGCCTGGGCAATTGAATCTCTCTCGACAAGCTGCTCGCTTTTTTCGCGGGCGATTGCCAGGGTACGGTTGGCTTCTTCTTGTGCTTGAGCCAGGATGCGATCTCTCTGCGCCAGAACCTGCTGAGCTTTCTTGACCTCTTCCGGTATAGCGACGCGCATCTGGTCAATCAAATCCAGCATTTTATCTTCATCGACAATAACATTGTGAGTGAAAGGAAAAGGTCGGCTCTGGTTGAGTATTTCTTCTAACCGGTCAACAAGATGTAGGATATCCATAAAGAATTCCTCCCCTCAAGCTGAATTGTGAGGCAATGGAGACATCCATAAATAAGAGTGATTTAAATTCATCTTTTTGTGATTTACCTACCACAGGCTTTGATAAGCCAATATTATACATAGATTAACACGTGTACCAGATTTCGTCAACCAATCTATCAACAATCAATTGCATGATCCGTGCCGTCAATCGCGCAATGAAGTAGTAGGCATATGCGAATCACCCAATTCCTGGTAGCGCTTGTGCAAGGCTTCAGCCACATGCGGCGGTACCATGCTGCTCAGATCGCCACCTAGAGAGGCAATCTCCCGCACCGTGCTGGATGACAGAAATGTATGCTCCTCGGCTGTGATCAAGGCTATCACCTCGATCCCAGGAGCCAGGCGATGATTCGCCAGAGCCATCCGGAACTCATATTCGAAATCCGAAAAAACCCGCAGTCCGCGAACAATCACCTGTGCCTCAATAGAACGGCAGAATTCCACCGTCAGCCCGCTGTACCCCATGATTTTTATGCGGTCATCGCCATCAAAAGAACGTCGTACAAGCTCGATCCGTTCATCGGGTGAAAAAAGTAGGGATTTGAGCGGCTTGTCATAGACGGCGACGATCAACTCATCAAAGACCCTGGCTGCCCGGTTGACAATATCGACATGACCATAGTGAATCGGATCGAAGGTTCCAGGGAAACAAGCACGTATAATCTCCCGTCCCATTAGCTGATATCTCCCTTCCCATCACCCCAAAAACGGCGCAGTGCAGTCAACAAGGGCTGGTGTCGTGGATCTTCCAACCCAGGATCGTTCTCGAAGAATGCCTGAGCCTGGCGACGCGCTTTCTCAATCAGACGCACATCGGTTAAGTTAGCGAGTTGCAGCTCGGCAAAGCCGGATTGGCGCGTCCCAAGGAATTGCCCGGGACCACGCTGCTCCAGGTCGCGTTCTGCCAGAATAAATCCATCGTTGGTTTCAACCATTACCTGCAGCCGCTCATTTTCTACTGCATCGGGTGTTTCCGGAATCAGCAAACAGTACGATTGCTCTGCACCCCGCCCCACCCGGCCGCGGAACTGGTGCAACTGAGCCAGCCCAAAGCGGTTAGCGCTTTCAATTAACATCACTGTAGCATTCGGCACATCCACGCCAACCTCTACCACCGATGTTGACACGAGGATTTGATACTCCCCGTCGCGGAAGCGCCGCATTACATCATCTTTTTCTTCAGGTCGCAAACGACCGTGGAGCAAGCCCAGACTCAAACTCGGAAATACATCTGCTTGCAGGCGGGCATGATCTTCAACTGCCGCCATCGCCTCACTCTTTTCACTTTCTTCCACCAATGGATAGATGATAAACGCCTGCCGGCCGGCTTGCACCTGGTTGCGAATCAGGTTATAAGCGCGCTCTCGTTCGCGTGGAGGCAGGACATGGGTGCTCACTGGCTGGCGACCGGGCGGCATCTCATCCATAACCGTTAAGTCCAGATCACCGTATACTGTGAGCGCCAAAGATCTGGGAATCGGGGTCGCCGTCATGACCAGCAAATGTGGGTTTTCCCCTTTTGACCTTAATGCAGCCCGTTGGTCAACGCCAAAGCGATGCTGTTCATCGACAATAACGAGCTGTAGGTTGCTAAACTGGACCGGGTCCTCGATCAAGGCATGCGTACCGATCACCAGCTTAATCCATCCTTCTGCCAGTCCGCGTCGGATTTCACTTTTTTCCGCCTCAGGAGTGGCACCAATCATCAGGCGTATTTCCCAATCCTGCAGAATAGGTGGTACAGGTTCGCTACCATCCTCCGGCTGCACACCCAGCGTTGCTAATACCTGCTGCAGGTTCTTATAGTGCTGCTCGGCCAGGATGCTGGTTGGCGCCATAATGGCAGCTTGAGAGCCCTCCTTAATAACAATACCAACTGCTAACGCTGCCACGATCGTTTTACCAGAGCCAACATCACCCTGCAGCAGGCGGTTCATGGGTCGCCCGGACGCCAAATCCTGGCGGATATCGATCAAAGCCTTGTGCTGGGCGCCTGTTAACGGGAACGGCAGCCGCCCCAATTGAGTGCCAAGCCAATCTTCATCGGTCTCAAAAACATGTGCGGTCCGCTCCTGCCAGGCACGCTTCTGCCGCAAAACACCAATCTGGAGCAAAAAGATTTCATCAAAAGCCAGGCGTTGGCGGGCAGTATTCAGCGCATCCCAGGAATCGGGAAAATGCATTTGGAGCAAAGCGTTCGATAAACCAATCAGCTCAGCCGACCGGATTACCTCTTCGGGTAGTGGATCTTGTACACGCGGCCCCCAGTATGTGACCACCTGGTTCATAGTCCGGCGCAGCCAGCGTTGTGTGATTTGGGCAGTCAGAGGATACACCGGAACGATCCGGTTTGTACTGAGCTGCTGCTGTTCTAACGGCTCCCATTCCGGGCTGTTCATGACTAACCGGCCCATGTACTGGTCAATTTTGCCCGAAAGCGAGATCGGATGTCCAGGTTGCAAACGCTTACTGACCCATAACTGGTTAAACCAGGTTACCCTAAGTGCACCGCTCCCATCAGCGACCACAGCTTCGACAAGCTGTGCTTGCCCACTACGCAGCGGGCGAACGCTGACATTTTGGACAATACCGATCACCGTGACCTCTTCGCCATACTGCAAGCGGTTAATTGGTTTAAGCCGAGAATAATCATCATAACGGCGTGGGAAGTAATACAGCATATCTCGCAAAGTATGAATACCCAGGCGCGCCAGGGTCTGAGCATGACGTGGGCCAATCCCTGGCAATACAGTCACCGCTGCGTCCAACGCTGCAGGCTCACCCTTCCAGGGTTTAATAACGGTTGGTGCCGGGCTGATCGGTGTTTCCGGCGTGCTTTCAGTGAATAACCCGCCCGGCTCTGAAACAGCCGTATCATCAGATTCTGCGGTCTCACCCGCAACATCTACCTGTTCCAGCTCAACCTCAGCGAATTCATCCGTGGATATAGCTGCCTGGCTGCGTTGAATCCGTCGCAGCAAGCCTTCCAGGGTTTCTGCACGAGAAGCGGGTGATAAGCGGGGGTAATCGTGGAGCCGGTTCTCTATAATCTGGATTAGCTCTTCCGAAATATTGTCCGCGCGTGCCTCGGGTACCCAGTGATCCAGCAGCCGGTCCAACCCTCCCATGACAGCGTGGTTATCATAGCCGCGTTCGGCTTCCAGCTTGAATATTTTTTGTAATTTTTGTAAAGATGGCTTCATTAATCAGGCAAGGTGATTCTGTTTATGAGTGTAGCACTGCGGCAAAACCCAACCCCCTTGGACCGGTATGGGTACCAATAACAGTTGTGATATTAACTACCAGTGGAGCCTCAGAAAATTCCATCTCCAGGCTAGCTAAAAATTGGCGGGCATCGGCTTCTGCGTTCGTATGCAAAATCGCAAGTCGCTCAAGGGGGCCCAAATTTATTAATAATTGCCTCAGACGCTCAATCCCTTTACTGCGTGTACGGGTTTCGCCCAGGCTGAGCACCTGACCGCTACGAACTTCTACAAAGGGTTTTAAATTTAGCAAAGACCCAATTCGGGCTCGCGCCCAGGATACACGGCCGCTCCGTCGAACGTAATCCAAGGTATCCAACATAGCAACCACGCGCGCCCGGTGGCGGACGCTTTCCACCAGGGGAACGATAGTCTCTAAAGATGCACCTTGCAACGCCGCCTGTGCCGCCGACAGAACCTGATAACCCAGGCCTAACGTTACCATTCCACTATCAATGACGTGCACCTGCGAATCAAATGCCTGGGCAGCAGCACTGGCAGCCCCAAAAATGCCGCTCAGCAGGCTGGAGGCGTGGATTGAGATAATATTTTTCGCTCCTTGCCCTAGCAAGCGATCATACAACTCTTGATACATCCCTGAAGATGCCGTTGCTGTTGTTGGGAGCGTATTCATCTGCGGAAGCCGGTTGTAATACTCTTCCCGAGAGATCTCTTTTCCATCCAGAACACTTTTCCCATCGATTACCAGAACATTAGGTACAACATGAATCTGGAATTTTTCAACCAGGTTATCCGGGATATCCGCGGTGCTGTCCGTTACCAGGGCAATCGTCATAATTTTCTACTCGATCGAGATAATGAAGTAATAATGAGGCTGACAACCTTCCTGCACCTCGATCTCTTGATTAGGATAGGTTTCCCGGATCTTATCGGCAATCGCCATGGCATCGATACGTGAGATATTGGCGCCGAAAAACAGCGTGATCAGCTCATATTCTTCACTTTGGGCAAACTCCAGTAATCCCAGGCAGGCCTTTTCCAGGCTCGACTCAGCCAGGACCAGCTTGCCATTGTGCAGCGCGATCACCTGACCTTCTTCCACATCCACGCCATCGATCTCTACATCTCGTGTAGCAATAGTTATCTCTCCGGTCTGCACCTCATCCAAGGCTGTCGTCATTTCTTCAACTACACTGTCAAAATCGCCTTCCGGGATCAGCCTTAGCATGGCGGCCAGACCCTGGGGAACCGACCGGGTAGGAATGACAGCGACCTTTTTTACGGTCATTTCCGCAGCTGTTTTGGCTGCCAGGATAATATTTTTGTTGTTCGGTAAGATGATCACCTGATCGGTGGGTAGGTTTTCAAAAGCAGAGATGATCTCTTGCGTACTGGGATTCATTGTCTGCCCACCCTCAACAATCGCTGCCACACCCAGACTGGCAAACACACGCGAGATGCCCAATCCAGGAGACACAGCCACCACGGCAATCTGCCCAGGCTGAATCGCGAATGGTGTCACATCGCCTGTGCCACCACAAGGCTTTTCCATACTCTCCATCTGTGCGATCAGATTTTCGATGGCAACTTTCGTAATCGTGCCCAGTGTCATGGTGTAATCAATCGGATGATAGCGTTTTTCAGTCGGCACATGAATGTGCATCCGATAGATTCCATCTCCCTCCCCGACCTGGATAGATGTACCCATCTCTTCCAAGGTCTCATAAAAGTTGGCCAGATCAAGCGGCTGGTGAGGGCGGAAATCGATCACTACTTCATAATCCTGGCCGGGCTCAATCGCCTCCATGGCATTATCGAGGTTCATCGCAGCCAGCGGCTGGACGACAGCCGTAGAAACGTCTAAAGCCTGACCTCGAATATAACGCAGCATACCTTCCAGAATAAAATACAATCCTTTCCCCCCAGAATCGACCACTCCTGCTTCGCGCAACACCGGTAGCAACTCCGGAGTGCGCTGAACGGAAGCATCGGCCGCAAGCACCACTTGCTCCAGGATGACTGCCAGGTCATTGGTTTCAGCTAGAGTTTGCTCCGCCGCGGCCGCCATGTCTTTAGCAACCGTCAGGATCGTTCCTTCCACTGGGCGGACCACCCCTTTATAAGCTGTATCCCTGGCTAATGCCAGCGCCTGAACTAAACCGGACCCATCCAGGTAGTCCCAATTATCCACTGCTCGAGCAAAACCACGCCAGAGCTGAGAAAGAATCACACCGGAGTTACCGCGCGCTCCCATTAATGCGCCATGTGCCACCGAGTGCGCCATCTTGCCAAAATTGCGCTCTCCTAGGCTGGCAATCTCATCGTAAGCAGCCTGCATGGTCAACACCATGTTAGTACCAGTATCACCATCCGGCACAGGAAAGACATTTAAGGCGTTGACTAACTGCTGGTTAGTGCGCAGCCAGGTCAGACCGGCTTCCAACAGGGCTTTCAACTCAAGCCCATCAATTGGGGATACCAGCGATAGCTCTTGTGACTCGTCTGGTTGGGGATCCAATAACATTAAATAACTCCTATAAGATCTGCCCGACATTCGGGCTAATCAAAATCGCTTACGCGCAAACCTTGAACATGAACATTGATGGCATTCACTGGCATACCTAAAGCTTTTTCAACATGATAGCGTACGGTATTACTAACACTCTGGGCTACGGAAGCGATACGGGTGCCGTATTCGATGATCACATAAAGATCAATATTGATGTTTTGTCCATCATAATCGACATCCACACCATGAGTTGGATCCTTGACCAAGACCTGGGTTAAGCCAACCATCAGATTTTTCGAGGTTAGCCCAACCACTCCATAGGATTCTAAGGTGGCATGGTAAGCAATGGTGGCAATCGCCCGGGGTGAGACATGGATACTGCCAAGTGGGGTGTGCTCTTCAGACATAATCTTCCTCAGTTATTTATTTTTTCCAATTTCGCTTGATGAGCATTCAGGTTTGTGGTATGATTCGGCGGCTGTTAACCAGGCTATTTTAGCAGACAAATCATCTGCGCAGATCAAAGCGCTGTCAGCGAATCCGTGCCCGCGAGCACGGATCGACTATGAAAGGAATGAGACATGGCAAAGTGTGCAAACTGCGGTAAAAAGACTACCTTCGGACAAAACCGCCCGTGGTCTAAGAAAGCCACACCGCGAACCTTTCGCCCGAACCTGCAGACCATCACGGTTTACCAGGACGGACGTAAGATTCGCAAGGTGATGTGCACCAAGTGCATCCGCACCCTGGTAAAGACCGAAGAGTAATCTTAGTCGTCAAATAAGTTCCTTTCTTCCCTTAGCTCAGAAAATCGCGGTTCCACCGTGATTTTTTGTTTCTCGGAAACGATCAGGATAAACTTTCTACTCCAACAACCGGAGTCTCCCTTTTTAGAAATCGCGAACGAGGCAAGCTTTAATCATAACCAAGGGCAGGTGCTTTGACAAGGGTCAGATCACCCCGGTCTCGTTGAGTCTATGGAAGGGGTGGGAACAGCACCGAGTAAACCCAAATACTAAATGGGACCAGCCCTCCGACCGCAATCAAAGCTAACAAAGCCAACAACCAGGTTTTCCAATCGACGTCCGCGGACGACTGGATCTGCGGAGCAGGTACCGCCATTTGTCCTCCAGGCTCCAATTCCTGCTGATAAGGCCGGTAATCAAGCGCTTGAACCTGTTGAGCTGGCATATCACGGTAGATTAGCGGACTCCCAGCAGACTTAGCTGGCTGCTGTTGTGAGTAGATTGCTAGCTCACGGCCCAACTGGTCTGCGGTACTGTAGCGCGCTTCGGGCTGCTTGGCAAGCGCCTTACGCACAATTCGATCCCACTCCGGTGGGATAGCCGAATTCAGTGAGCGCAGCATCGGCGGTGGTACTTCCAAATGCTGCCGGGCTAACTCCTCAGCAGTGGAGGCAGTAAACGGCGGTTGACCGGTAAGCATTTCGAACATCACAACGCCCATCGAGTAGACATCCGAGGCAGGCGAAGGAGCGCCACCGCCTGCTTGCTCCGGTGAAAAATAATGTGGCGAGCCCCAAACCACCTCCGCCGACTCATCTTGGGATATCGAAGCCAGCGCCCGGGCAATGCCAAAGTCCACAACCTTCAGGCGTTTGTCTGGTGTGACCAGCATATTTTGAGGCTTTACATCACAGTGCACCAGCCCGGCTCGGTGAGCATAACCCAACCCACTGCACGCTTGCGACATCAATGCCAGGGTATCCTCAATAGAAAACCGTCCCTGTTTCTGTAGAAGCGTTTTCAAATCGGTGCCCGGGACGTTTTCCATAACAATGAATAGCTGATCCGCATCCAATCCAAAATCATGCACGGTAACCAGGTTTGGATGGGATAGATTAGCTGCTGCCCTGGCCTCCTGACGAAATCTCTCTCGGAATTCAGCATCCGCAGATAGATCCATTCGCAATAGCTTGATTGCCACGGTTCGCTCCAACATTAAATCGTGGGCGCGATATACAGTGGCCATTCCTCCAGTGCCCAGATGGTCATCTAGCCGGTAGCGATTGTTGAGAATCCGCGGTTCTGTCAATGGCATATCATCTTGTAGACTGTTTTATTGTATTATACCAATCTCGACCCCGGTTTCGTGCGCGCCCAAATCATCGGATATCGGGTAGAATCGGCGCAGTTTACCATGGAGATGCGTACTGCCTGCCTGGTGTATAACCCAACTGCCGGTCGTTACCCCTCCGGTCTGTTGGCTGAGCACGCAGCAAATTTACTGCGTGAGCACGGCTGGAAAGTCTCGATCAAGCAGTCCTTTTCCGGTCCCCATATCACAGAGCTTGCAAATCAGGCTGCCAGCGATAATCTGGATGCCTTCTTTATTGTTGGCGGTGATGGGTCGTTGAATTTTGCAGCCTCCGGTCTGGTTCATACACAGACAGCTTTAGGGGTTCTGCCAGCAGGCACGACCAATGTATGGGCACAAGAGCTCGGCTTGACCAGTCTCGGCCGGTCGCGCCGCGCAGGCATTGAGGATAGCGCCTTAAAGCTGGTGAATGCAACCGTCCGCAGTGTAGATGTTGGAATGTGCAATGATCGGGTATTTCTGCTGTGGGCCGGAGTAGGTTTGGACGCTTTTGTAGTCCATCGCCTGGAGCCTCGCTCACGTTGGGAAAAATACCTGGCTATCCCCTCCTATGCGATGAAGGCGGCCTGGAATGCCACTCAGTGGCATGGTATCAATCTGAATGTTGAAGTCGACGGGACCATCCTTCACGGACATTATCTGCTTGGTGTCGTTAGCAATGTCCGGCGTTACGCAGGTGGCTTGACCGTTCTCTCTCCAGAGTCGCACCTGGATGATGGCGTTCTGGATTTGTGGCTATTTAAGGGCGACAACATGACAGATATCCTACAAACCGCTGTGGACCTCCTGTCCGGACGCCACACACGCTCGGGCCAGGTTCAGCATACGAGGTTTCATCAGTTACGCCTGGAGTGCGGGTCACAGATGTTTATCCAGGTTGACGGAGAACCCTACAGTTCTGATTCCGGAATCACGATCTCAGTTTTACCTAAATCCCTGCGAGTATTAATCCCCACACGGACCCCCTATCCCCTGTTTTGTCAGGAGGCAGCATGAAAGCCTTCATCCGTGATCCTTGGAATTTAATGCTCCTGGCGATTCCCATAGCAATTCTGGCATCCCTGATGGGTTGGCCTGAAACCTGGATTTTTATCTTTTCGGCTTTAGGATTGATCCCTGTGGCTCGTTATATCGGCTCGGCTACCGAAGTTCTCGCCAGCCACACCGGACCAGCGGTAGGAGGGCTGCTCAACGCCACCTTGGGGAATGCCGCAGAGCTCATCATTACGGTTGTCGCCATTCGAGAAGGTCTGCTCGAACTGGTTAAGGCCTCCATTACAGGCTCGATTTTAGGAAATTTGCTGCTGGTGCTGGGCTTTTCCATGTTGCTCGGTGGGCTGCGCCATGGCACACAAACATTTGATAAGAAAAGAGCCAGCAATAACGCAATATTGCTGGTGCTGGCTGTTCTGGCATTATTAATCCCCTCAATGTTTAGTGCCGCCGTCGGCCCGGAAGGCAGCTTGAAAGTTGAAGCACTCAGCCTCGGAGTGGCGACCATCATGATGATCCTGTATAGCCTTGGGATCTATTACACCCTTAAAACTCAGAGCGGGCCACTGGCTGCGGTTAGAACCCTGCCGCCGATCAGTCAGCCGGTCGATCCTGCTGCCGTACCGCCGACCATGGGGGTAATGCCTATCCCAAATGGCACCCAAAAGCCTTCAGAGAAAGCCGGGAATCATTCGCAATGGTCAATCCGTACAGCTTTAATCGTTCTCCTCGTCTCGACCGCCTTTGTCGCCTACTTGAGCGAGTTGCTGGTAGGTGCGGTGGAACCGGTTATGATTAGCCTGGGTATCTCTGAGTTCTTTCTGGGTATCATCCTTATCCCCCTGATCGGAAATGTCGCCGAGCATCTGGTAGCCGTGAAGGTTGCTCTTCAAGATCACATGGATTTAAGTGTAGAGATAGCTGTATCATCCAGCCTGCAGATAGCTTTATTCGTGGCGCCCATGCTGGTCTTTATCAGCCTGTTGCTCGGAAATCCGCTGCTATTAATCTTCAACACCTTTGAGCTGCTGGCTCTCGTCGCAGCAGTCATGATCACGGCGCTGGTTTCCGAAGACGGAGAATCAAACTGGCTAGAGGGCGCCGAGCTGCTGGCGATATACTTTATCCTGGCGCTGGCCTCATTTCTCTTGTAGAGATAGGTCCCCAGTCATAGAAGGTATCCATCACAATGGTGCGATCTATTTTTAGTCTACGTGTTGTTCTGGCAGGTTTTATCCTTGCCACTGCCTTGTTTGCCGGCACCCTGGCAATCCTGTGGATCACTCGGCCAGAGGCGGCGCCTCCACAATCGGTTACTGCCATCCTAAATATCACACCAGGACCGACTGCTACCCAAGTTACACCGACTGCCGCGGCAACCTCCACCGCCACGCCAACACCGTTGGCCGCTGGCGAGCTGGCCATCGGTGTTTACACCCAGGTCTCCGGTACTGGTGGTGAGGGACTGCGATTACGCGCCGCAGCTGGATTGAACGAAAAAATATTGCTATTGGGTAGCGAAGGCGAAATTTACCTAATTAAAGATGGACCTCGCAATGCAGATGGTTACACTTGGTGGTTACTGGTGGATCCAGACGATGCAGCTCGTCAGGGTTGGGCTGTAACCGACTATTTATCTGTGGTGGTAAATCCTTAATCAAGAAAAGGGAATGTTGTGATGATCGATGCACCGAAACCAACCAATGTCACTGCTAACCGGATCATGCAAGTAATGTCAATCACCTGGTCGGATGGTCACCAGAGCATGTATTCATTTTCTTTGCTCCGGCACGCCTGCCCCTGTGCTGAATGCCGTGGCGGTCACGATAAAATGGGGGCTGAACCAGACCCAGGCGTTTTCGCGTTGCCTGATGAGGATTCACCCACCACTCACCTGAGCTCCATCGAAGGGGTTGGGGCTTATGCCCTGACCATTGGATGGGAAGATGGGCATCATTATGGGATTTACAACTGGCACTACCTGCGGGCGCTTTGCCCCTGTCCGGAGTGCCGCAGTTAAGGATCGCTTGTATTTATAGATAATCCTTCAGGTTGTGCTCCACGGCATAGGCAGCAGCCTCTGCCCGATTGCTAACCCCTAACTTGGACAGGATACTGCTTACATAATTGCGAACAGTCCCTTCGCCTAAAAATAGTGCTTTGGCAATCTCGCGATTAGTCTTACCTTCCGAAACCAGCAGTAAGACGTGCTTTTCTTGTTGAGTCAAAGAAGAAAATGCCGAAGCTTCCTCCTCTTTGGCAGCTTTGCGAACTTCCTGGAAAATGCGTTGCGTGACGGCTGGATCCAGTAATGCTTCCCCTCGCCCAACCGCCTCGATGGCGCGCACCAAATCTTCGCCTCCGATTTGTTTGAGAACGTATCCAGACGCGCCGGCACGTATTGCCGAAAAAAGCATCTCATCCTCGGCATAAGAGGTAAGCATAATCACCTTGGAAGAGGGGAACCGAGTGGCAATCTCTTCACAGGCTTCGATGCCAGAGCCTCCCGGGAGACGGATATCCATTACCACTACATCCGGTGAAAAATCCTCCACACGCTCAACCGCTTCGCGAGCCGTGCCGGCTTCGGCGACAACCTCAAAATTTGGGTGGCGCTCAAGAAGTGCTTTCAATCCAAGACGGACAACCTCATGATCATCTACCAGTAAGATTCGTTGCTTTGCCACCATATCTCGCTCCATAAGGCTACCTTTGACCAGCTCTAGATTGTTCTTTCATCCGACAAAGCTTGCCGGCGGAAATCGACGAAACGATATCCTGTCCCGCGCTCTGTCAAGATGTACTTCGGATTGGCAGGATCTTTTTCCAATTTTTTTCGCAGGTAATTGATATATAAGCGCACATAGTGCGGCTCATCACGGTATTCGTACCCCCACACTCTGGTCAGCAACTGGTCATGGGTGAGCACCCGGCCAGTGTTTTGCACTAAATGGTACAACAGCCTGTATTCCGTCGGGCGGAGCTGAATCAACTCGCCATCCACCCAAACTTCGTGCCGGTCAAAGTCGAGCTTCAATCGGTCATCGACCACAATCAATCCATGGCTATCGCCGCCGGCGGTTTCGGTCCTGCGCAGTACCGCCCGCACCCGGCTAACCAGCTCCCGCGGGCTGAAAGGCTTGGTGACATAATCATCCGCTCCCAGCTCCAGGCCTCGCACTCGATCATCCTCTTCACCTTTGGCAGTTAGCATGATCACCGGGACCGTGCTGACTTCGCGAACGATTTTGAGGACCTCAAAACCGTCGATGTCGGGCATCATCACATCAAGCAAGATCAAATCCGGTAAATTGGTGCGCACGCGATTGATCGCCTGTGTACCGTTATAGGCTTCGAATACCTGAAAACCATCGTGTTCCAGGTTCAAACGGATAAAACGCACCATGCGCTCTTCATCATCCACAACCAGGATTTTTCGATCCCTATTACGTGAGTTGCTCATCTCGTCCTCAATCAGGCAAACGGATCAAAATGGCCGTGATATTGTCGGGGCCACCGCTGGCATTGGCAACTTCTATCATACTCTGGCAGGCTTGTTTCGGATTTGGGAAGGTGTAGATCAGCTCTAATATTTCATCCTCGGGTACCACACCCCACAGTCCGTCCGAACATAACAATAAATGGGTTGAATTGGGCGGCTGTACTGTGAAAATGTCGGGTTCTACAGGCTCTGCCTGCCCTATAGCCCGGTATAACACATTACGCTGCGGATGATTCGAAGCTTCCTCGCTGGTAATCTGCCCCAGCTCAACCAATCTGTTCACCAGCGAGTGATCACGGGTCAACACCTGCATGGCACCGCTGCTCAAGACAACGTAAGCCCGGCTGTCGCCCACATGAGCAATCGTGACCCGCTCACCGATAACCACCAGCGCCGTAAGGGTAGTGCCGCCACCCGAGGCCTCTTCCATGACAGCCTGGTGAGCCTCCTGGATACCGGCAGACATAACCGATTGAATTGTTTCCGCTGGTAGCTCCGGCGAGGCACTGATCAGAGCCGGGTAGAGCTGGCTCACCAGATAGTTGCCCATCGAACGCACTGCAATCTCGCTGGCAACCTCGCCATACATATGCCCTCCCATCCCATCAGCGACGATGTAAATACCAAAAGGCATTTTTCCGCCGTAAACGGATAGCGTGACGGTCAGGGTAAATAATGCGTCTTCATTATGATCACGCCTCATCCCAATCGACTGTGCACAGCCAACAACGAGCTGTGCCGGGCCAATCGGATCAGCTTCGGGGTGACGGATCGGTACGGTTTTCTCCGAACGCGCCGGCGTAGATAAAGGTTCGCTTTCCTCTGGCTTCTGACGACCTAATAAGCGCTGAAATATACCGGTCAACTAACCCTTCCTCATCCTTCGAATCAACACACCAGAGCTAAGCTATTGCTTGAGGGTGAATGGAAAACATGCTCACTACTGATAACAGCACCCTCGTGAAGCCTAATTATAGCTACCAAGTTGAATATCTGCAACTGAATATTGGTCACCGCCAGTGTTACAAGCGCCCAATGACCCGCATGAAACCCCGGTGCCAGGCGTGATACGATCGAATTGGCGGTGCATACATCAAAATGCACTTGCCGCTCACCAGATTCAACCCAAGTTGTTGTCCCAGGCTGATCGCCTCCGGCGATTCAGTTTGCTGCTGCAGCCATACGTTTTTAACACCGATTTCCGCAGCCTGGCGCAACACCTGCAAGACCTGTCCAGATGATACAGCCACCAACACTCCATCTATTTTCTCCCGCAGCGGCATCAAATCCGGATAGCAAGGCTCTCCGTCAATCTGATCGACAGCAGGATTCACGGCATACACCTGGTAGCCGCGCGCTTTTAGTTCTTTATAAGCCATCCGGCTAAATTTCTTTTCATCGCGCGAGACCCCAATTAAGGCAAGGCGCTTGCTTTCAATAAAATCCTGAATTGCCTGGGTCATTCGACTGCCTCCTGGTTATTCTACCCGGATATAATTCACAACCAATCCGGCGAATTAACGATTATCCTCTTCAGGCTCTGGCTTATTATCCAGAATAGCTTCGATTTTCTGGATAACATCTTCCCTCAGCAGGGGTACCACATCCAGGGCTTTCATATTCTCATCGACCTGACTGGCACGCGATGCCCCGGTAATGACCGTGCTGACATTCGGATTCTTCAGGCACCATGCCAATGCAAGCTGGGCTACAGAACAACCCAACTCGTCAGCAACTGGCTTCAATTGCTCGACCTTGGCAATATTCTTTCGAGCTTCCTCACTTTCAAAATCTTTTCGCAGCCATTCGAATCCCTTTAGAGTGACGCGTGTTCCCGTTGGGATTCCCTGGCCGTATTTACCTGTCAGCAGCCCGCTAGCAAGCGGGCTCCAGATCGTAGTACCCAGCCCAATCTCTTGATAAAGCCGGGCGTACTCGCGCTCCACGCGCTCCCGATGAAACATATTGTATTCCGGTTGCTCCATCAAGGGCGGGATCAGGTGTTCGCGCCTGGCAATGCCATATGCTTCCATGATCTGTGTGGCACTCCATTCACTTGTACCCCAATAAAAAGCTTTGCCTTGGTTGATCACGTGGTTCATGGCACGCACGGTCTCTTCCACCGGGGTGTACAAGTCTGGTCGATGGCAGAATACCAGGTCGACATAATCCATCTGCAGGCGTTTCAGGGAAGCATCCACACCTTCCAGGATGTGCTTGCGCGAAAGTCCATTATCATTAGGACCCTTACCGCCCCAAAATATCTTGGTTGAAATAACCAGGTCCGAGCGCTTCCACCCGGTTTTCCGGATCACATTGCCCATGACGACTTCTGCATTGCCACGCGAATAGGCTTCAGCATTGTCAAAAAAGTTCACGCCGGCCTCATAAGCGGCCTGCATACACTCATAGGCAATTTCTTCCCCGACCTGACCCCCATAGGTCACCCAGGCGCCAAGAGACAAAGCAGATACCTTCAGTCCGGATCTTCCTAAAAAGCGATATTCCATCTTCATCCTCCGAGAAAATTCATTGATGAGAAACCATCTCAATAAAGATTGGGTAGGGTGTTCTGCCGCGGTTGGATCTCCGGTCGCCAGCGAGTAACCAGCTCCTGTGTTGCAGCAGCCAAAATCGGGTAATTCATCTCAGAGTAATCGGTCCCAAAACGAACCGGGAATGGTTGGCTGCCATCATAGGTTTCAATCCATCCACCGGCTTCACGCACAAATAACCAGGCGCCGGCAATGTCCCAAATCTTAGGAGTCGCCTCAAATCCGATTACCGCGATTGAGCGTCCAACACAGCATAAGTTGTATGCAGTCGATCCTAAAATACGCGGCTTAAACGGAATATTTACCTGATAATTTCTAAAGGTACGTGTACAACAAGCAAAAAAGGAAGCAGGGCCATTCGATTCAGGCGATAGAACTTGCACACGCTGACCATTAAGGTACGCACCCCCTTCACGTTGCGCTGTGAACATCTCATCCAGCAGCGGAAAATACATCGCTGCCACTTCTGGCTGGCCGTGGATCAGGCGGACAACCAGCACTCCCCATATATGCAAACCCAGGCTGAAATTCGTCGTCCCATCGATAGGATCGACGACCCATACGGCCGGGATCTCTTTGCCGGATGGGACGACTAACTTGGGCTGCAGCTCTTCACTCAGATATAGATCATCAGGATAGGTGCGCTGAACAGCATGGTAGATCATTTGATCGGCAGCCAGATCAGCAGCGGTGACCACCGAGTGATCGGCCTTCAAACTTGCCGGTGAGCGAGAAGCGCGAAAGCCCTCTACCAGCACCTGGCCAGTCTGGCGCGCCAATTGCACGGCGAAATCCAGCGCAGGATCCATATTATCCAGCCACCATCTCCAGGTAGTCCTTTATCACCCGTTCCTCTACCGAAGTGCCAAGGAACTCGATCAAAGCAGTCGCTACCGAGGCTTTATACTCGGCATCTTTTCGGCTCCAAGTGCGGCTTTTCACCTCCAGGAAGTAGCCCAAATCCGGTTTCTCGACCTTGTCCAGGTTAATATAGAACTCTGTCCCATGGAATAATACCCGCCAGCGAAGCCGGTTTTTCTCAATATCAATTTCCCGACTGGGCTTGAAATACTCGCGGTAAAAACGCAGGCTGTTCGTGGCGGGTGCCAGGAAGCGGCTGCGAGATAGTAACACATCGCTGGGGAACTCACGCTCGCGCGCCTGGCCAATTAACGTCAACCGGTAGCGGACATTGGTCACTTCGCCCTTTTCACTGACGTACTCGTCTTCCCGGTAACGGATCGTCCCCTGTTTCGGATCTTCGAACATGAAGTAAGTATCAAACTCATGATAATGGCGCTGACGTAGAATCTCAATCTCGGGAAGATTCAAAGCAGCCAGGACCACCTCTGGGTCGGGAATGCGGACCTTGGCCTGTACTTCAAAACTCTCAACTTCGGAGGCGCCTCCGATAGCAATCAGCTTGGAGAGGACAGACTTCTCACGTTCGATCAAGAATGCATCAATCCGGTGAGCATATTCTTCAGCATGCACCTGAAGCTCCTCCGGGTTTAAGGTGAGCAATTGGTGGTTACGCATTAACCAGCGCCCATTTACCATCACATCTCGCACATCTACCGATTTGGCAGTGTAAACTAGCTGGGCATAGATCCCATTCGGATCGCGGTGAAAGCGGGGTGAATTGTGCAGGGCAGAGAGATCAACAATTATCAGATCTGCGCGTTTACCAGGCTCCAGAGTACCGGTCAGATGACCAAGGTGCAGGGCACGAGCACCCAGCCGGGTAGCCATTGCCATAGCCTGGTTGGCCGGTAATGTTGTGGGGTCTCCAGTGACACTCTTGGCCAGAAATGCCGCCAGCCGTACTTCCTCGAACATATCCAGGTCATTATTGGAGGCCGGACCGTCGGTGCCAATGCCAACATTCAAACCCAGCTCCAGCATCTTGGCAACCGGAGCAAAACCAGAGGCCAGTTTCAGATTCGAGGAAGGATTATGGGCCACGCCCGCCTTATGATGTCGCAGGGTTAGCATCTCGCCATCGTCAATATGAACGCAGTGCGCCGCCAGCACCTTGGCATCGAACAAGTTCTGCTTTTTGACGTAAGGAATAACCGGCATCCCAAACTCATTGCGCGTGTTCTCTACTTCCAGGGCTGTTTCTGCCAGATGTGTATGGAGAGGCACATCGAATTCCACAGCCAAGGCAGCGGATTGTTGTAAAATTTCCTCTGTCGTAGTATAAGGAGCATGCGGCGCCACGGAAGGCTCGATCAGCGGGTGACCTTTCCAGCGTTGAATAAAATCACGAGCAGAAGCCAGTGACTCCTCGAAGGATTGCGCGTCTGGCGTTTGGAATTTGAGCACCGATTGAGAACACACCGCCCGCATGCCGGCCTCGGCAGTCGCTTTGGCAACATGCTCCTCAAAAAAATACATGTCGGCAAAACAAGTCACGCCAGAACGAATCAGCTCCACACAAGCCAGCGAGGTGCCCAGGCGGACAAAATCGGGCGATACATACTCGCGCTCAACCGGCATCATATATCCCAACAGCCACACATCCAACCGAAGGTCGTCAGCCAGACCGCGCATCAACGTCATCGGCACATGAGTGTGAGCGTTCACCAGGCCGGGCATCAGCACATGCCCGTTACAATCGATTGTCTCCTGAGCGATAAATTCGGTTTTCAGGTCCGACTCCGGACCGACCGCCAGGATCGAGTCACCCTTGATGGCAACTGCCCCAGGCTCATATTTATGAAACTCTTCATCCATCGTCAAGACAATCGCGTTGGTTAAGAGTAAATCTGCTGTTTGAGTCACCATGATCTCCCGGTCGTTACAAGTTTCTGATTAAATCCAGGCTGTGATTATAGGCCCAGCGCGAGGCGTATTCTGGCGGACCGCCATATGGACGAGTGTAAGTCTGTATCCCATCCGGCGTGATCAGCGCCAGGAAGACATCCTGTTTTTCCCCGGCGGGGTAAATCGCCACACCCAATCCAACCTCAGCCTGGCGGGTCCGGCGGAAGGCTTCGATACAGGCTACCATTTCGTCCGGGCCAGGTCTCTCAGAGAATACTTCCCCTCCTCGAAACGGGCCCGGCGCAGCTACCAGGCGTCTTACCAAGTCACCATTGAGTCCAGCCTCGATCACTGCCAGCGACCAACCCTTTAGCTGTACCTGTCGCAATGCAACCTGCTCGAGCGTCTCTTCATCCGCACCATAAATCCAGCCCCCTAGCCGCTGGCGAAGCTCTGCTTCCACCGGCTGGAGTAGCTCCTGGGCTTGTCTCTCGGAATCAGCCTTGGCTGTGATACGAACATCGACCTGTCCCGAGTGGGCCGCCAGGCCAACCGTCGGATTACTGAGCCGTTCTAGATCGTCAATTCGGTCATCGATCTGCGACTCGCCGACCCCGGCGGTATGTAATGTGCGAGTCCGGATCACTGCGGTGAGCTTATAACGCTTGTGTAAGTATGGCAGGATTGCGTTCTGCATCAAGTATTCCATCTCGCGCGGCACTCCTGGCAGCGCAATAATGGCTCGCTGGCCCACTTCCATTATAAAAGCAGGTGCAGTCCCGACCTGATTTTCCACCGCTAGAGCACCTTGTGGAACATACGCCTGCCGGCGGTTATTCTCCGTAGGAACACGGCCAAATCGGCGGAAGCGCGACTGGATTTGATCCCAAAGCTCCGGGCGAAACTCTGTCTCAACGCCTAGCGCCAGGGCAATGGCCTCACGGGTAGGATCATCCACTGTTGGTCCCAGGCCACCGGTGGTAATGATGATTTGGCTGCGTTCCACTGCCTGGCGAATGGCCTGTGCGATCCGCCCGGCATTATCTCCTACGGTCGTCTTCCAATACAGGTCAATTCCGGCTTCTCGCAAGCTGCGCGCCAGGTAGCGGGCGTTAGTATCCAGGATCTCGCCCAGCAAGATTTCTGTTCCGATGGTGATAATCTCTGCAGCCGGCATGTGGTATTGTTTTCCACGGAAGAACACACACTTAGACTACATTGTACTCCCGAATCAGGCGCCCTTCAGCAAAGCGGGCCAGATCCAGCATGCTGATATCTACCGAAGAGGCTGTTCCGTCCAAAACGATCTCCGCCATCAGCTTACCCGAAATCGGACCGTGCATGAAACCATGCCCGGAGAAACCACCACACACGAAAAATCCCTCAACGGGCGTTTTTCCATAGATAGGATGCGCGTCCGGTGTCACTTCATACAGGCCCGCCCAATGAGATTGCAGACCAGCTTTTTCCAGCAGGGGCATACGCCGGGCTGCGGCATCCAGGTGAGCCAGCTCCCAATCGACATCGATACTCTGGTCTAATCCAGGGTTCTCAGCCGGGTTAGACATGCCGGTAAGCAAGCCTTGCCCTTCGCGGTGAAAATAGAGCGATTGAGCGAAATCGATGACAAAGGGGAAACTTTCCGGGATCTCGGGCAGTGGCGTGGTCGTGAGCATTTGCCGGCGAATGGGCGTGATAGGGATTTCAACGCCGGCCATCCGTCCAATCAACCCCGCCCAGGGACCGGCGGCATTGATTACCAGCGGTGTAGATACCCGGCCTCGGTTGGTCTCAACTCCAACCACACGCTTATTTTCGACCTGAACGCCCAATACCTCCACCTCAGTCTGCGCATTCACTCCCAGGCGCTGACCGGCTGTGACATATCCCATCACCACACCATTGGGATCGACCAGACCATCTTTCGGATTAAATGTCCCTGAGATCACATCGGCCAGTTTCATCATCGGCAACCAACGGCGGATTTTATCTCCGCTAACCCATTCTGTCTGAACTCCCAGCCTGTTCTGCATGCGGACATTATTTTCGAATACCCGTACATCCTCCGGGAGGGTTAACAAGAATAAATAACCGCACTGACGATAATCAATCGCCTGTCCAATCTCATCTTCAAAACGCTCCAGCATCGGTAAGCTGGCAAGCGACAGGCAAATATTCACCTCC
>JAGDMX010000399.1 GCA_017860725.1 Chloroflexota bacterium
GCTCACGGCTGCCAGTCGCATATCCAATTTGAAATCCATACAGATAGTTGCCGCCAACTGTCTGACCGACAAATGTGATTCTTACGTCAACAGTTTCACCTGGCGCGAGGGTTATATTTGTTCCGGATGGTAACGCACCATCCGATTCTAAGACGATCTCCTGACCCGCATAGAGCAGGGCGACTTCTTTCACGTCAACATGCAAGATCTGACCAGCCAGCATCACTTTTACCGACCTGAGATCGGCATCCTGATTGGCGTCATGCCGGATCGTGTAAATCGCTTCTTCTTCGTTACGGAGCAAAATGATCACTTCTTGCTCCCCCGCCTGCAAGACAAAACTGTGCCGGTTTTGGGACCTCCAAAAAATGAAAACCAAGCCAACGACAACGATCAAACCCAGAACCAGCCAGATCCAGGTCCTGTTATTCTGACGGGCAGCCTTGCGCGGGGCTTTCTTCTCCTGCTGTTGAACCGACATACTGAAAATCTTCCTCCTTTAACAAACTCCTTCAGACCGAAGACCAAATATACTTAGGAGGTAACGCGGCCGAGGGTTATCTTGGGATAAGGAGGGCCTGTCTAAATAATCCCTTCATCCCGTTACCTGCGTGAATCCTAGATCTGAAATATTGCTTAACCCACAGGGCAACCCAGGCGGTACCTGTTCTCCTGGGCTGCCTATATATTAACATTATCGCTGAAAGTGACAGATTTTACAAGCGATTTCAGGGAATCACAACTGGCTGCCAGGCCGCGTCAAAATCAAATCCCGGATTGTATGTCAACCTCAGGCGACCTACTGCATTGGTGGTCATAATATAAATGTCATGGCTGTCAAAGCCTTGGGGATAGCTCTCAAAGGCAATCCAGATCCCATCTGGAGAATAGGCAGATTCTTTCATTGGGGTCCCATCCGCCGCAACATATTTCGGGAAAGTAGGTCTTTCCAACTGGACAGCAACCAGCCTGGGAACTCCCCCCAGCTCTTTGTTCTGAGTAAACATAATCGTCTGTCCATCCGGAGACCACACCGGATGGCTGTTTTTCAGACTGGCACTCCTTGAAAAGAGCTCAGGATTACTGCCATCCCAGCCCATGATCCAGACCTGTGAAGGACCGTTCCGTGTCGTAATGAAGACGACCTGCCCACCATCCGGCGACCAGTTAGGCTGGAGATCACGCACTTTATTTTTATTCGAAATTGACTGGACAGTATTATCGGCGAGGTTGATGGCATAGATTTGAGGCAGGTTAGCTTCCCGCAGGGTCGTGAAGATGATTCTCTCCCCATCTGGCGACCAGGCAGGATCGAAATCGCCTCCTGGCTGAGTTGGTAAGGGCACAAGGTCAGTCCCGTCCACATTAATAATAAAAAGGCTTGCACCGGGATATAGTTCCTGGTTTCCGCCACAGGGTGATATAAAAACCAGGCGCTTACCATCCGGCGCCCAGGCAGGCTGGCATGCTCCTTCGTCCATATCGGTGATTTGCCGACCAGCGGTTCCGTCTACATTCATCAGCCAGATCTGTGGCAGTCCGTCAGTGGCATCGCTGGCATAGGCAATTAATCCTCCACCACCACCGTCCGGCGCTTTTGTGGGGGTCAGGGTTTGGGTAGGCATTGGAGTGCTGAGTGGGCCTGAAGTCGGTGTCGCTTGTGGAGGTAGAGTCGTGGTGGGAGATGGAACAGCATTAACCAGCTCCGTTGTAAGAGTCGCCTGGCTTGCCTGCGCCTGGGTCGGCAGAATAACAGGTTGGGTGATTGTTGGCGTTGGGCTGGCTTTCGGGGCAAGGAAGGCCAGATTTACAGGTATTGACCATGTAGAAAGCAACTGCCCAGCAGCGTTGATTGATTCATTCCACAGCGAGGGCTGGTAAATCATCGCTCCCGCGATTAAGACCCCCACCAAAGCACCCAAAAGCAGGAGATACGCCAAGCAGCCTCGCTGGCGCTTCACTCGCCTGACTGGTTTTGGCGTAGCCAGATCATACGTCGGCTCCGAGATTGGCGTGCTGGTTGGCAGAAGAGATATGCCTTCGCTCCGAGAGAGCTCTGCAGGGGGAACAGCCTTGGAGGGCGATTGCAGGCGAGCAGAGTCGCCGTTGGAACCAGGAGGCCTTTCGTCCATCTGTCCGGGTGGAGGAGCCAGCGCATTATCGCCCGTGGGAACTTTACCAGTAGACAGACGAGCATTTAATAATGCTTCCTTGAACTCTTCCGCACTATGAAAGCGATCTTCCGGGCGTAGCTCCAGGGCTTTTTCAATGGCCCCAGCCAACTTGCGGGAGACTTTCGGATTAACCCTGCGAATTGGAGTCAGCTCTGTCTGTCCCATTGCCCTTGCCAGGGCGTCCTCTGGTAATTCATTGGTCAGGGCAACGTAAAGGGTCGCACCGAGGGAATAGATATCCGAACGTTCATCCGTACGCGCAGTCCCATATTGTTCCGGTGGGGAATAACCGGGAGTCATCGCCCGAGCGCCGGTAGTGGTCGCCTGTCCATTCTCCAAAACCTTGGCCAGGCCAAAATCGACCAGGAGGATCTGGCCATTCGGATTGATTTTCACGTTTCCAGGTTTAATATCTCGATGGATGATCTGGGGCTGACGGGAATGCAGATAACCCAACGCGTCGCACAGCGCGCTGCCGAGGATCACTACGTCAGCATCCGAAAGGATTCCATCCCGGTCCATGCGCTCACGCAGATCTTCCCCCTCGATAAAATCCATGACCAGATATTGGCCTTGAGGCGCAATGACAAAATGGTCGGTGACGCGGGGCAAGTTTGGATGGCGCAGGTTGGCCAGGATAATTGCTTCCCGGCGAAACTGGCGAGCGTATTCTTCAGTAGTGAACAGGTTTTCCTTAACCGCCACCTCAACGTTGAGATTCTCATCCACCGCGCGATAAATTGATCCCATGCCGCCCTGGCCCAGGATCTCTATGATCCGGTAACGATTATTCAGAAGAGAGCCGCGTTCCAGCGTCATCGATTCTTACAATTCAATCAACGGGACCGTATTCACTACCTCCCGCCAATGATCCCTTTTCCTGGAATTCGTAACCTGGCGTGATCGGTCAAATGTCCAGGTTACGCACATCGCGTGCATGCGTTTGGATGAAGCGCCGGCGTGGTGGCACAGCAGAACCCATCAACATATCAAAAGTCCGATCCGCCTCCGCCGCGTCATCAATGGTCACCAGTAAAAGGGTACGCATGTTGGGATCCATGGTAGTTTCCCAGAGTTGTTGTGGATTCATCTCGCCCAAACCTTTATAGCGCGAGATTGAGGCCTTGTCTACGCTAAGACCTAACTCTTT
>JAGDMX010000400.1 GCA_017860725.1 Chloroflexota bacterium
CCACCCCAAATGGTTGATCTATTCTGGCCTGTTTGCCCTGCTCAAACAGAAGTTGCGCCTCTCCAGTAATCAGCTGGATGCCGTCACCAAAGCCGCCGCAGCCGCCTTTGGCGACTTGATCTATGGCAATGTCCGTTCTTTTGTCTGAACCCCAGGCAAAACTATTGCATATCAAAAAAAATGCGCGATACTAATATTAAGATTCGCACATCCAAAACATAGGAGGTCTCAATGTTCAAGAAAGCAGTCTTTCCTGGGAAATATATCCAAGGCGTTGGTGCTATAAGCGAACTGCCCGCACTGATAGATTTGCTGGGTAAACATGGATTGATATTAGCTTCACCCACAGTACACGACAAGGTTCTACCCGAATACAATGTTGACTGGAGCGATCGAGGCATCCCTATCGAGGTATTCCATGGTGAGTGTTGCGAGGATGAGCTGAGCCGGTTGGCCGCCGCCATAACGCAAACGCATGCGGATGTTCTTGTCGGGATGGGTGGAGGCAAGACCATTGACACGGCGAAAATTGCCGCTGACCGGGCGGGTATACCCGTGATCATCGTCCCCACGATTGCTTCGACCGATGCTCCGTGCAGCGGATGCGCAGTGCTGTACTCAAAGGACGGGGTTTTTGATTCCGTGTGCTATCAAAAGTCAAATCCGGCAGCCGTGCTTGTTGATCTGGGGATCATCGCGGCAGCACCGACCCGTTTTCTGGTAGCCGGGATGGGAGATGCACTGTCGACGTGGTTCGAAGCAAGATCCTGCGAGCGCACCCAGTCAGCGAACGAATGTGGCGGTTATAGCACACGGGCAGGACTAAGCATTGCCAAACTGTGTTATGAGACACTGTTAAGCCATGGCGTAGCTGCAAAGATCGCCAGCGAGAAACGCCTCGTGACGCCCGCCCTGGATCACATTGTCGAGGCGAATACCCTGTTGAGCGGACTCGGATTTGAAAGCGCCGGGTTAGCATCAGCCCATGCCATTCACAACGGCCTCACCGCGTTGGCAGAAACCCATTCGTTTTATCACGGTGAAAAAGTCGCCTTTGGCGTGCTGTCCGGTCTCCAGCTCACCGATGCGTCGGCGGATGAGACGACAACCGTTTACTCATTCTGCGAGCATGTCGGCTTGCCGACTACGCTTGCAGACATTGGCCTTGGAAATGCCGACCGGCGACAACTGATGGTGGCGGCTGAAAAGGCTTGCGCTCCCAACCAGCCTATCCATCACGAAGCGGGCGTGATCACTCCCGGAAAAGTCCTCGATGCCATGCTTGCGGCAGATGCGCTTGGCCAAGAAAGAAGAAAACGCACAGGACGATGATGGGAACATGGTCATATCGTTTGTGAGGAGACCTGTATTGTCTTCGCAGCCTTTACTAAGGATATGTTTTAATAGCGTATACACGCAATGCCCATGCGCTTTGCCTACCTAATGTGTGGGCGGCAATTTTAACTAAAGGTTTAAGAAAGGAAGGTAGGGCTATTTTATTAGTATTGACTGCGTCTAATATACTTGCGTTGCCATGAACTTGCTTCATGGAAATTATTCTAAAACCGTTCGATTGAATCATCTTGGAAAGTGTGGTTGGCGTGAAATGATATAAGTGGAGTGGCACCGATAAGTGGTACCAATTCGCTCCTATAAATTTGGCTTCCCAGCAGCTGATATTAGGAACTTCAATTGCTAGTACTCCATTATTGCGAAGTAAGCGGTGTGACTCCCTTATTCCAGAAGATGGGCTATACATGTGCTCTAATGAATGCCAAAAGGAAATCATATCATAGTGTGATTCGGGTAAATGTAGATTTGGAAGGTGTCCGATATAGACACGTAATCCGAATGCCTCCCTGGCTTGCGTGGCAGCATACTCATTCACTTCTACACCTTCCACTTTCCAACCTTTGATATTGTCTCGAATCCAAGCTGCATATTCACCGTTTCCACAGCCAACATCAAGTAATCTACCTTGGTTACATACAGGCACAGGACGAAAAGCGTGCCAGCCTAGCAATGTGGCTACGACTCTCTTTGTTGTTCGGTTAAGTGGGGTAATACCATCAGACGACTCGCATCGAGCCCGATATGCCAATTTTTTAAAAAACTGATGAAAGGTTGGCTTAATTAATTGAGCAGCTTGACTCGTGTAATAGTTGGTTGAATAGTACTGCCCTAACTCTTCGGGAGATGGTCGAGGGTCGAGATAAACAAGGCCACATTCCGAGCAGGCGACTAGATTAAAGGGAACCTGTGGTAGCTCGAGAAAAGGCATAGATTTTTCACTACCGCATAAATCACACTCAATATTTGTTTGCATTCATTTCTCCAGCATCAAGAATTGGAAACATTCGGAAGACGTTAATGAATCTTAATTAATCAAAATGTTACACCTACAAATTATCTATAAAATGAGATTAAGGTTAAATCAGCAGACATTTTTCGTGGTTTACGGGTCTCTCAGGGACCTATGTATACGAGGGAGGGCATGATGTACCGGCTAAATAAACGAGAACAGAAAATCTTCAGCATCGCTCTTATCTTTACAGGGATAATAATCCTTGCTCTTGCATTGATCAAACCATCTGATATCGTCGCACAGACAATCCTCTCATCAGAAAATGTGGGGGAAAAGTATGTAGTTGTGGGTTGGAATAACCTCGGCATGCATTGTTACGATTCCGACTTCAGCGACTTTGCCATCTTGCCTCCGTACAACACATTAATGGCACAGGTAATTCGTGTTGGCGACCCGCCTCAAATTGTTACCCAGGGTATCCAGGTTCGTTATGAATTCCCTGAAAATACCTATTCTGCAGGTCGGCGTGGCCGCCCAGATAAAACAAACTTCTGGACCTACGCGCAGACCCTCTTCGATCTTTCGGCGCCGTTACCCAGGAATATCGGACTGACTGGAAAAGGTTTGTCTGGGGTAATGGATCCGGCAGGTGATTATTTTATTGCCGAGGGAATTCCTTTGACAGAATTCCGCGATCAGGATGCGGTGAACAAAAATCGTTATCCTTATCAGATGGCTCGCCTGACTGTGAGGACTGCCAATGGCGACGCCTCTACCCAGCCAATCTTGGCCAGCCTGGACGTTACCGCCCCGGTTTCGACAGAGTTCAGTTGCGTCAACTGCCATTGCGATGACTGCGATGCCACTACCGCGTATCCCATTACTCCTACGGGTGGTGTAAAGACCAACATCCTCACCCTGCATGATTACTTGAACAGCGGTAAGTATGCAACTCTACTCATGGATCAACGCCCGGTCCTGTGCGCGGACTGTCACGCCTCCGCAGCCCTTGGAAAGCCTGGCACACCCGGCGTTAATAGTCTATCGAACGCCATGCACACGCATCACAAGGATTTAATGGATATCACCCCTGATACAGAAGGGTGTTATAACTGCCATCCCGGCCCGGTTACCCAGTGTTTGCGCGATACTATGTCCCAGCATTTTTCGCTGAATTGCACGAATTGTCATGGCACGATGGAGACCGTGGGACAAAATCTACAGCCTTGGCTCCAGGAACCGCAATGCTCTAATAGCGCGTGTCACGGATCTGGTTATTCAACTGACCAGGCTCTTTATCGGATGTCACATGGCCATGGAGGGATCTATTGTAGCGCTTGTCATGATTCCCAGCATGCCATAGCGCCCAGTCGCGAGGCGAATGACGGACTCAAATTCCTTGAGCTCCAGGGAGAACCTGGCACGCTGCGTAAATGCACGGTGTGCCACGCCACGACACCTGACCAGATGTTCAAGCATTCCTATTAAGGTACCTGAAAACCCAAACTATAGGGCGAAGCATCACAAATTAGTTAATGCCTCGCCCTTTTTTTATATTACACCACCCCTCGTTGACTAAAGTTGTTTAGTCAGAAAATAACGTTGATGCCCAAGAGGGAAGTCTTGTAGCTCGCCAAATACCCGGTAGCCATGTAGTTTATAGAAGTCTGGCGCCTGAAAACTGAATGTGTCTAAATATACATTCATTGCGCCGCGTTGCCGCGCTTCGTCTTCAGCAATCGTCAAAAGTTGATGCCCATATCCGCGACCACGAAGTTCTTCTTTTATCCACAATAAATCGATATAAAACCAGTCCCAATAAAATTCGCCTAACACACCTCCTACAATCACATGGTCAGCCGTCTGAAGAACGAAACATAGGCGTTGAAACTTAGTATCACCGGCTTGCTGTGTATTGTAATCATGAATACCATGCCCAATGATCCCCCATGCAGATTCTTCAGGCTTTTCAACGTAGACGATTTGATATTCTTCATCCATATAATTTTCTCCAGTTCCTTTCTTTTATTACGTGCTGCCTCGCCGGATTGAAAATTGTTTGTGGGTAATATCAAGAAACCGCGAGCTATCATCATCTGTTATCAGTATACAGGCTTTCTCATCAAAGTTCAATCGGAATCGAAAACGAAGCAGGGGATAACCAACCAAAAATATATTAAACAAAACATCCGTGTAGTGAGGGTGGGATTTGAACCCACATCCAAGGGCTTATGAGTCCCCTGCTCCACCATTGAGCTACCTCGCCATGACCACATCTGGCATACCAGGCGACCTATGCAATGCACACCAGCATATATGGCGGGTATTTTCGCCGAAATGGAGTGTGCTGGAATGGCTGCTATCGTACGAGACCAAGGGACTATCACAAAATATGCTCAAGAAACTCACCTGCTCACCTGGCTTGAAGCGTTTCTCATTGACCGCAAAGCCCAAAATATGTCAACCGGAACGGTAATATTCTATCGCCAAAAACTGCGCAAGTTTGCTGCCCTCTGTGAAAGTTTGGCTATCACCCAAATCACCGATATAACCCCAACCACGCTACGTG
>JAGDMX010000401.1 GCA_017860725.1 Chloroflexota bacterium
ACGAATCCAAGCAGGCGGATGATGAAAAGCTGTTTAATGCGCTGTGCCCGGCTGGAAAAGATGGATCTCGTCGATTCTCGCCTTCTATGCTACGGCGATTGAAGAGACTGGGGATTGACAAGACCAACCCGAATGACCTGACCGCTGAAGAACGCAGTCGTTTTGCTCGCCTGAACATTGATCCAGACAGCATTACCTGGCGGCGCGTGGTGGATACCAACGATCGCTTCTTGCGTGAAGTTGAGATCGGTCTGGGAGCGGAAGAATCAATGCCGCGCCGCACCGGGTATGACATTACCGTGGCGAGTGAAATTATGGCCATCCTGGCGCTCACGACCGATCTGGCGGACATGCGCGATCGCTTTGGACGCATTGTGATCGGTACTAGCCGCAAGGGAGAAGCCGTCACGGCTGAGGATTTGGGTGTCGCCGGCGCGATGACTGTATTAATGCGCGATGCGATTAAGCCAACCTTGATGCAGAGTCTGGAAGGCACACCGGTCTTTGTCCATGCCGGGCCGTTTGCCAACATTGCCCATGGTAACAGCTCGATCATCGCCGACCGCATCGCTCTCAAGCTGGCCGATTATGTCGTTACCGAATCCGGCTTCGGAGCAGATATCGGCATGGAAAAGTTCTTCGATATCAAGTGCCGCTACTCCGGATTGGTCCCTAATGTGGTTGTGTTGGTGGCAACCGTGCGAGCGCTTAAGATGCACGGGGGTGGCCCGAAGGTGGTTGCCGGGCGTCCCTTGAACCAGGCCTATGTAGAGGAGAATCTGGAGCTTCTGCGAGCAGGGCTCCCCAATCTGCAGCATCACATCAAGAATGTTCTGCGGTTCGGAATCCCGGTGGTGGTGGCGGTGAACTCTTTCGCAAGCGATACCGATGCTGAGCTCGAGCTGGTGCGCAAGGCGGCAGTCGAGGCTGGAGCTGAGGACGCTGTGAAATGCACCCACTGGATGCATGGTGGAGCGGGCGCAGCCAAGCTGGCCGAAGCAGTGGTCAAAGCAGCGGAAAAGCCAAGCCATTTCGACTTTCTCTATCCACTGGAACTCTCGATCAAGGAAAAGATCGAGATTATCTGCAAGGAAATTTACGGCGCTGACGGTGTGGATTACCTGCCCGAAGCAGAAGCAAAAATCGATCTTTATACCCGTCTGGGCTTCGACCATTTGCCGCTGTGCATGGCCAAGACGCACCTCAGCTTGAGTCACGATCCGGAGCTAAAGGGTGTCCCTAAGGGTTATCGTGTGCCGATCCGCGACATTCGCGCCTCGGTAGGGGCGGGCTTCCTATACCCGCTGCTGGGTACAATGCGCACCATGCCCGGCCTGCCTACTAGACCAGTGTTTTACGACGTGGACCTGGACCTGGAAACTGGCCGAGTATTAGGCCTGTTCTAAATTCCCTCATCAGCCAAACAGCCGGTGTACTCTGCCGGCTGTTTGCCTTTTAATCTCTCGATAAGCGAATGTGGATGATGCGACGGGTATCGTCTTGTAAACGGAATGGATGGGCAAGGCGCAATCCGGGGATCCAGGCAATCGCCTCTCCGGAAATGACCAACGGCCATCCATCACGGGCGCGGCGCGGCAACTTAGTATTAATGAAAAAATCAGACAGCTTCACACGGTGCCCACCGAGCCCAAGAGGCTGAAAGCTATCACCTTCTCGTCGAGTCCGCAGGTGTAACACTGGCTCGCCCCAGGCTAAGCTGTCGGCATCAAGCCAAGCCTGGTATGGGTCTGCGTTGACAAGTGTAGATTCACATTCTTCAATGTCGGCTGTAATCGTTTCTATCATCAGCAGCCAATCACCAGGCAGGCTTATTTTGCCTGGATTTGGCAAGATAATTTCTGAACCAGGTGTGATTTGTGGCCAAACCTGCCCTGTACCGCTAGCGGCTGGAGGCTGTGCTTCCCAGGTCGCCATCCAGGCAGACTCGTTCTCAAGAAACAAGTGGATGCCGCCAACTAAATCGCATCTACCCCCTCGACTGGAAGTGGAAATTAGAGTCACTGCTCTTTCTACAGCCGCATAATCGAAGTCCCGCAATCCTGGACGCAATGCTTGTACCGCCCGCCGGATCAAGCGTCGCTGGATTGCCAGGGGTTGATCTCGCAGCGCTAATGCATCTAGGGCAAGGTACCCCTCTCCTTGGGAAGTCAAGCAGATTGTCCAGGCCGCTTCGGCCATGCCTTCCAGGGCGGTCTCGTCCTGACCTAATACTTCAGCCATACGCCAGATGAGCTGGCGAGCCTGTGGGTTGTAATCTTGGAGATATGGGATGAGCTCGTGGCGCAAGCGGTTGCGATAATAGCGGGTATCCCGGTTAGTAGAGTCATCGGAGGGTTGCAGATTGTTATCCCGGTTGTACGATTGAACTTCTTCTCGCCATACTCCCAGTAAGGGGCGCGCCAGAGGGATCTCCCGGCTCCAGGCATTGGGGAGGCTGTAATAGTCCATCCCCTTTAAACCGGATAGTCCCGATCCACGCAGCAGGTGCATCAAGACGGTTTCCACCTGATCGTCAGCGGTGTGAGCGACGACAACCGCCTGGGCCTGGCTCCTCTCAGCCTGCTCAAAAAGAAATCGATAGCGCACAATCCGGGCGGCTTCCTCCAGGGTATGCATGTGTGTATCTGCATAGGCGCGGACGTTTTCTCTTGCCAGGTAAAAAGGCAGCCCATAGCTGGCAGCCAGCGCCTGCACGCGCTGTGCATCTGCTGCAGATTCCGCTCGCAGGGTATGATCTAGATGAGCCACAACCACAGGATAACCCAGCTTCCAAAGTATGTGAAATAGACACAGGCTGTCTGCCCCGCCGGACACGCCCGCCAAGACCGGCCTATCCGGCGTAAGCTTACACTCATTCAACAATACTTGTCGCAGTTGAGCCAGCATCTTAGATGGATTATACAGCAGGCTGCAAAGTCGAGGAATGTGATAAAAGATCCAATTGATCAATAGAGAACAGCAGATACTGCTGGTATTATAATAAGCACATGAGAATTCTGGTTATCTCTGATCTGCATGCCAATCTGACCGCTCTGGAAGCAGTCCTGGCTGAGGCTGGGAAGATTGATGCTGCCTGGTGCCTGGGCGACCTGGTGGGCTATGGGCCTGATCCGAACGAGTGTATTCAGACAGTGCGCCAGCTTCCCAACCTGGTGTGCATCCTGGGTAATCACGATGCGGCCACATTGAACCATATTGGCGTCAATGCCTTCAACCCTGAAGCACGCCAGGCGATCTACTGGACACAGAAATCCTTAACCCCTCAAGGTGTGGAGTTTCTCCGCAGCTTACCGGAAA
>JAGDMX010000402.1 GCA_017860725.1 Chloroflexota bacterium
TTCTCACGCTTGCCTTTGATATATTCATATACGGCCGGCAGCACCGAGATCAGTACAATCGCTACCACCACCCATTCGAAGTTTTGCTGCACGAAAGGCAGGTTGCCGAAGAAGTAGCCTGCCAGGGTGAAGATCAACACCCAGGCGATACCGCCGACTACATTATAGGAGATGAACTTGCCGTAGCTCATCTCTCCCACCCCGGCTACGAAGGGGGCAAACGTGCGCACGATCGGTACGAAGCGCGCCAGGATAATCGTTTTGCCGCCATGTTTCTCGTAGAACTGGTGGGTGCGATCCAGGTGTTCTTTCTTTAAGAAGCGCACGCTTCCACTGAATGCTCTGTGTCCAATCTTATGCCCAATCCAGTAGTTCACCGTGTCGCCCAGAATGGCCGCCGCGCACAGTACCACGATCAGGATAACGATGTTTAATGGCGGATTCTCTCCTGGCGCCGCTAACGCTGGGGAGGCAAACGTGCCCGCTGCGAACAGCAGCGAATCGCCCGGTAGGAAGGGCATCACCACCAGGCCGGTCTCGATGAAGATCACCACGAACAGCAGGATATAGGTTAATGTGCCGTACTGGCTGATAATCTGCCCCAGATATTCGTCAACATGCAGGAAAAAGTCGATCAGGTTCGTGAAAATATCCATATCGTTAAATCTATCCCCAAATCTTTTTTCAAGAGTGCAACTCTAAACGGCTTTATACGATAAACGCTAAGCGCGGGCGAGATTATAGCACGTTCCCTATAACTTCGCTGTCCGTGGTATCCGCCTGGATCGAGGGATCGGCGGTCGCTGCTTGGGGGCGCCTCAGCTTGCGGTTCCAGATCAGGATCAGACTGATACACAGGATCGTCAGCAACCCCAGGATAAACGGCGCGGCCGTGGCCAGGGCATTCATGACCGGCATCTCCTGCGAGTTGGATTGAGAGGCTGCCAGCTCGCTCACCAGCAGGGTGACAGTCATTCCGTTCCATACCCCGTGTAGAGCAATTACCGCCAGGTAGGTAAGTCCCAACTGCAGATAGCGTTTCTCTCGCCAGGCCCCCACCAGTGCCCAGCCCGTCAGACCGGTCGTCACAACATGCACTGCCGCCGTCCCCATTCGGGCGATTGTCACCGAGGCCCACTGCTCTCCACTGCTGAAGGCTGCCAGGCTCTCGAACATGGCATAGCCTGCACCGCTCAATAACCCGGCGGCGAATCCGGCTGCCGGGCGGCGCAGCCTTCCGAACAGCAGCCATACACCGATTGGTTTGATGGCCTCCTCGATCAGCGGCACGACGACCGCCACAAAGGCAAATACCGCCGCGATAACTGCCGGCTGCGTCAAAAAGGGGCCGATCATCTTGGCTATCTCGTCGGTGGTTACCCCGGGGCGCGTAATTTCGCCCGCCAGCTCGAGCAACGAATCCAGTAGATCGGGGCGGGTGCTCAGGAATATCGCTCCGAGCAGCCCGAACAACACCAGTGCCCCGATCTCGGCGATCATAATCAGCAGCGGACCGAGTACCAATCCGCTGTTGAAGACCCCCCACTGGCGCTGTGGCGAGGCTGGCGGCAGCCGCCGGGTACCCAGGTATACCAGCAAGACGATTGGCAGCCCGACGGCCAACACATGCAGCACCGGCAAAATCAGCCACTCTAGCCCGCTTCCCACCGCCCACACCCCCACCAGCAGTGTCAGGATCAGGGCGGCTACCAGGACAAGTGGCCACCAGCGCGGCAGCGCCGGGACGCGTTGGATCGGTCTGCCGATCATGCGTAGAAATGCCAGTATCGTCGAGGGCAATAGCAGCAGGCTGACCGCAATCGCGCTGACTGCCAGTGAGGCGGTAGGGAATGCTGCCTCGGTAGCCGTTCCCAATAGACTTAACAGCGCGGCTCCCGCCGCAATACCCCATGCGGCTAAGATCGCCAGCAAGCTGAGCACGAACTGGGCAACGGTCAGCCAATCGACTTTTTTCATCTTTCCTCGATCGTTATGCCAAGGATTTTATCACCGGCTGGCAGGTTACCGCCTTGTGCCGGGTTACGCGCTGTCAGGCTCTCGGCGACTTCCATCCCGGAGGTCACCCGGCCAAAGATCGTGTAATTGCCATCCAGGTCGGGGGTAGGGCCGAAGGTAATGAAAAACTGGCTGCCGTTGGTGTTGGCGCCGGAGTTGGCCATCGCTAGCAGCCCGGCCGCCTCGAATTTTAGATCCGGCGAGACCTCATTGTCAAACTCGTAGCCGGGTCCACCCATTCCGGAACCGCTCGGGTCACCGGCCTGAGCGACAAACCCCGGTAGCACCCGGTGAAAGGTAACGCCGTCAAACCAGCCCTCCTGGGCCAGGAAGGCGAAGCTGTTAACCGCTAGCGGCGCTTGATCGGCGAAGAGCTCCACCTCGATATCGCCTTTCTCGGTCTGTATGGTGGCGGTGTACTGCTTCTCCGGATCGATCACCATCGGTGGGCAGGCTTGATACTGCCGCTTTTCTAGCAGGAATGCCTCGACCACTGATGCGATCGAATCATAGCTCAGTGTAACCTGGATGGGCAGCTTATTGAACAGCAAGAACGGCGTTCCAGGCAGCCCGATCTGAGAATTTTGATCGTAGGAGGCCTGCACCTGCTGGGCGTTCTCGGCAGCGACCAGGTCGGTCATAAACTGGTCAGAGTCTAGATCCAGCTCATTCGCGACCTCTTCCAGCCAGGTCTGGAACCCCTCGACAGTCAGGTTAGACCATTCCGCCTGGCGGGCGAATAGCAGGTCGTGCATTTCCCAGAACTTGCCCTGCTCTCCGGCGGCGTTGGCGGCCTGTGCCGCCAGCATGGCTTTATCGTGGATGCTGATCAAAGGGAAGTGGCGGTAAACAATGCGCACATCTTCCGGGTAGTCATTGAGGATTTGCGCCAACACGGGCGCAATACCGGCGCAGCCCGGTCATTGAAAGTCGCTGTAATCCAGGATAGTTACCGTCGCATCACTGGGGCCTTTAGTCCAATCTTTTTCGCTAATCGCCGGGAAGAGCGCTTCCAGTGTGGGGTTTGGCTTAAGCTGCGCTCTGGTCACCCGGCAGCCGGGCATCGGCTCGCTGCTGGTCAGCGATGTTTGCGCCGGCTGAGTGGGAGCGGCAGCCTGGGTCGAGGCGCTAGCTTCCGTCTCTTTAACCGGTTCTTCGGTAGGTGTGAAGCCGTCCTCGCTGGTTGCCTGCGGGGTTGCCGTCTGGCAGGCGCCGAGCAGCAGGGCCAGTATCAGGGTTAAAATCAGAATTTTGCTCTTCAAAGTGCTTCTCCTCTTAGTGAGTAATTGCTGTCCAGGGTA
>JAGDMX010000403.1 GCA_017860725.1 Chloroflexota bacterium
CACGGCTTGCCGACGACGCCGGTATAGCGCAGGTAACGCTGTACCGGCGCCGGCAGGTGCTGGAGCATGGCTTCCGTAACCAGCAAGTTGTCATTCTCTGTGAATGTCTCCATCGCGATCTTCTATCAGGCTCAATATTGTACCCTTCTTTATTGCCTGCTTCCTGGTTTATAATGGAATTGATAAATTATTGTCTTATTTGCCGCAATTGCGCGATCAGTGAGCTCTCGTTTATGGTGTGGATTGAGTTTTGATTGGATGTGGAAGCAACCTGTAGCAAATCTTAATTGAGGTGAAATGGTGATACAAGAGAGTAATGACCTGCCCAAGCTTGCCAGCCCGGCGCAACGGGCACTCGCCGGAGCCGGTATCACGCACCTGGCTCAACTCACAAAGTGGAGTGAAGCGGATCTGTTGCAGCTGCATGGCATCGGCCCCAATGCGATCAAGACCCTGCGGCAAGCACTGGCAGAAAAGGGGCTGGCGTTTCGGCCTGAACATAACGGGTAAAAGAGCACACACAACACTGAAATCCCAGGAACCCCGCGATGATGAGTGAGAAAACCCAACTGCTCAATATGCTGAAAGATGAATTCAGCCGCTGGGAAGAGTTGCTGGCGCGGCTGAGCGAAGAGCAAATCACTACCCCGCTACCGTCCTCCGACCTATCCATCAAAGATGGGATTGCCCATTTGCGGGCCTGGCAACAAGTTTCCATCGCGCGGCTGGACGCTGCCTTGCAGAACAAAGATCCCGAGTTTCCAGGGTGGCTGGCAGGGCAACACCCCGAATCGGATGAAAACCGGGATGAATATAATGAGCGGATTTATCAAGCCTATCGTGAGCAGTCATGGTCAAGCGTGCATTCAGCCTGGAAAGATGGATTTCTGCGCTTTCTGGAATTAGCACAGGCTATCCCAGAAGCAGACCTGTTGGCAACCGGAAGGTATGCCTGGCTGAAAGAATACCCTCTCTCGGCGGTTTTGCTTGGCTCATATGGGCATCATGAAGAACATCTCGAACCGCTACTGGCCCTGCACCTCAAATAAAAAGCCTGATCGGTGCTTGATGAGAAGTGACGGGTCAGGATGAGCAAAGGTAGAGCCAAAGTTATCACAGCATTCACCAGCCTCCTGCTTGCCTGTCTGCTGGTGAGCATTGTCATAACGGGCTGTACGGCAGGCAATTCAATCATTACGAACACTCCTGCCATGATAGCCAGTGTGACCCCAACCGATAAATCTCCTGCAGATGCCTGCCCGGTGACTGAAGCGGTATGGGCAAAACCCCCGGAGGATCCCGCCGTTCTAGACCCGCCGGCGTTTGGATATTACTATGTCAATGAAGACAGCTCGATGTGGGCGTCCGCCTGGTGGGTGGGCGCTGAAGAACATCCCTTGCGGGTGAGTGAAGAAGGTGTCAAAGTTGGCTGGTTTCGTCCGGCGGGGGCCACGCTGGATATCACCGGCCGGAGGTTAGACGGAAAAGCGCCGCCGCTAGAAGCCCACGCTAACTGCTGCTACCCGACTCGCTTCCAAACCAGCGGGTTGTATTTCCCTACGGAAGGGTGCTGGGAAATCAGCGCAAGGGCGGCAGATAGCGAGCTTTCATTTATAGTTTGGGTAGAGCCTTAATCTGGAATGCATAACGAGGGCAGCTTACCATGTTGAAAAACCGATCCATGCCACACAGTGTGATTATCCCGGAGATCCCTTACCCCGATGTCCGCCAGGCGGTCGATTGGCTCTGCCGCTGCTTCGGATTTGTCGAAAGGCTACGAATCGGCGATCATCGTGCTCAGCTTTCCTTCGCTGACGGTTCCCTGGTCGTAACCGGTCAGGGGGACAGTCTGGCTGCCAGATATTCCATCATGGTGCGTGTCACCGACGTCGATGACCATCATGCACGCACCACGCGCCTGGGCGTAAGTGTTCTCAATCCACCGACCGACTACCCATACGGCGAAAGGCAGTACACGGCAGAGGATCTCGCAGGCCATCACTGGACCTTCTCCCAAACGATCCAGGACGTCGACCCGAGCGCGTGGGGTGGCATCCTCTACGAATAAATCCGAATGACGACGGAAGAACACCATTGGTAGATATCGAATAAACGGAGGGCTCGATGCCTCAAATTCGCGATTGGAAAGGAATGCAGGACATGTCTGCCCGCTTGTTGCAGGAGCAAACCGGCGAGGATGTGGAGGCATGGAACCAACGTATCGCTGTAGAAGGCTTTGACGACGAGAATAGCCTGCGTAACTGGTTGACACAGCGAGGAGTTACCGGTTACGCACAGTCTCTGCTGGTGATGGAACGATTTGGCTACCCCGACTTCTTTCTCGCCTCTGCGGATGAACTCATCGATGGACAATACGCAGATCGACCCCAGCTTCGGCCAATTTTTGACGCCATTATCGATGCGGCGGCAGGGCTCGGCGAGGTGATCATCCAGGCCCGCAAGACGTACGTCTCGCTCGTTACACCACGCAGGACGTTCGCGCGTGTGCAACCGGGGAAGGATCGCGTCAATCTCGCCCTGCGCCTGGAGGGGCAAATACCAGGTGGACGCCTGCAACCTTCGAAGATACACGAGAGCATGAGTCTTCAGATCAGCCTGGCGACCCTTGATGAAGTGGACTCCGAGGCGCTTCATTGGCTGCAGCAAGCATACGACCAAAACTGCTGAATACAGTTGCTCCAGATTCGCCATTAACAAAGAGGGTGCTAGATTTGCATGAAATTATCGATCTGAGCCAAGAGATCTACCCGGGTATGCCGGTGTTTCCCGACATGCCGGAAGTTAAGATCAGCGTACATGTATCGCACGAACAGTGGGATGGGATACCCGACAGTGAAATCGTCTCGCCTGCCGTGAACCGGCTGGAATTCGGCGAGCACACCGGTACCCATGTGGATGCCATCAGCCACATGGCACGCCAGTACCGTGAACAGACGATCGACACAATGCCGCTTACGATGTTTTATACCGAGGGCATCTGTTTAGATTTGTCGGATAAAGGCTTGCGGGAACTGATCGAGGTCGCCGATTTGGAACGCGCCCTCACCCAGGCAGGCCTGGAGATTAAGCCAGGGGATACGGTTCTCCTGTATACCGACCATTATCGGCGCGCTTTCGGGACGGATGACTGGTACAACGGGCCGGGGTTGAGCGCGGCGGCTGCACGCTGGCTGGGTCAGCAGAAGGTCGCCGCGTTTGGCGTCGAAACCATGGCGCCGGGCGTGCGGCATGTCTCCAACAAAGAAGTGCATCGCATTTGCGGGGAGCTGGGGTTCACGCATTACGAGAACCTG
>JAGDMX010000404.1 GCA_017860725.1 Chloroflexota bacterium
GGCTCGGTGGTTGCCCTGGTCGGCGCACTGGCGATGTATTTCGCCTCCGGGCTAGGGACCTTTGACATGCTCGCCCTGGAGGGGGCTGGTTTCTCGGCCGATTTCCAAACGCTGTGGTTCCCGTTTGTATTCTTTGGTTTCGCCGTGCTGGGCGGTATCTTCCCCTTCCACAACTGGAGTCCTGACGGTCACGTGGCGGCACCCACTGCCGTCTCGATGTTCCATGCGGGGGTATTAATGAAGCTTGGCGCCTTCGCCGCTCTACGGGTGGGCATCATGCTCCTGCCGGAGGGCGCCAAATTCTGGATGCCGTGGATTATCCTGCTGACGGTGGTGAACGTGGTGTACGGCGCATTTATCGCAATGGTGCAAAGCGATTTCAAGTATGTTATTGGTTTCTCGTCGGTCTCCCATATGGGTCTGGTGGCGATGGGTTTTGCCACACTCAACTCCGACGGCATGCTCGGTGCCGGGATGCAAATGTTCTCGCACGGCGTAATGACGGCTCTCTTCTTTGCTGTTGTCGGAATGATCTACGATCAGGCGCACACCCGTGAGATACCCAAGCTGGGTGGGATGAGAAAGGTGATGCCGCTGGTAGCTCCAGCGTTCATCATTGGCGGCCTGGTATCGATGGGTATGCCCGGTTTCTCCGGCTTTGTCGCCGAATTTCCCATTTTCATGGGTGTCTGGCAAGCTCAGCCCTGGATCGCGATTGTCTCTGCGATTTCCATTGTTGTAACTGCGGCCTATATCATCCGCATCATCAACCGGGTTTTCATGGGCAATGTGCCCGCCGAGCTGGATGGTCACCTGCACGATGTGACGATCCTGGATAAAGTCGCGTTAGTTTTTCTATGTATCATTATGATTGTTGTGGGTGTCTACCCGGCCATCATGACCAATATGGTTCAGTCCGGTGTGGACAACATTCTGCGCCTGCTGGGAGGTGGATAAATGTCGCTAGATCCTTCCGCAATACTCGTCATCCTTCCGGAAATCCTGCTGGTTGTCCTGGCCGGGGTCGTGCTGGTCCTGGATCTGGCATTGAAAGACGAGCAGCGTCGCCTGATCGGCTGGGTCACCGCCGGCGGATTGCTATTTGTTATCATCCCGCTGCTATTTTTCTTTCGCCCGGGTGATAATCCAACTTTGTACTGGGGTGGCGCCATACGCGTTGATTGGCTGAGCTTCGTCTTTAAACTGCTGGCCTTCTTTGGCGCGGCGATTACCGCCATCCTGGCGATGGATTACGAGGTCATCGGCAAGCGCGGCGAGCTATATCTGCTGCTGATTATCTCCACTTTGGGAATGAGTGTCATGGTTATGGCAACCGACCTGATCTTGCTGTACGTAGCCATCGAGACGACCTCCATCCCGCTGTACGCCCTGGCAGGCATGCGTACCAAAAGCGATAAGTCGGTCGAGTCCGGCTTCAAGTATTTGCTGTTTGGAGCCATGGCCTCCGCTATTATGCTCTACGGTTTTAGCCTGCTGTATGGCATGACGGGCCAAACGAATATCTACGCCTTGGCCGAGCTGTTCCAGCAGGCCGAACTGAGCTCGAGCCCCATGCTGTATGGCTCGGCGATCATCATCCTGGTGGGATTTACCTTTAAGATCTCCGCGGCACCGATGCACTTCTGGGCACCGGACGTTTACGAAGGCGCGCCTACCCCGATCGCCGGGTTCCTTTCCACTTCTTCTAAAGCAGCTGGTTTCGCTGTCCTACTACGGGTCTTCCTGGTTGCTTTCCCTGAATATGCCCCCCAGTGGGGTACGGCTCTGGCGGTTATCTCGACCGTAACGATGACGATCGGCAACATGATTGCCCTGGCGCAGAAGAATATCAAACGCCTGCTGGCTTATTCATCCATTGCCCACGCCGGTTATGCCTTGATCGGTGTATCGGTTGCCAGCGTACTGGGTGTCACCAGCGTGGCTTACTATATGATTGCCTACCTTGCCACCAACCTGGCAGCCTTTGGAGTGGTGGCGATCTACGGGCGCATAGCTGGCTCGGACGAGATCAGCTCCTACGCTGGTATGAGCCGTCGATCGCCTACCCTGGCTCTGGTGATGCTGGTTGCATTTCTCTCGCTGGCCGGTATGCCGCCCTTCGGCGGATTTATCGCCAAGGTTTTTGTCTTCGCCGCGGCGATCAACGCCGGGCTGATCTGGCTGGCGGTGGTCGGTGTGCTGAACTCGATCATTGGCTTATACTACTATTTGACGGTGCTCAAGGTTGTTTACCTGCACCGCTCAGAGAACGACGAGGTGCCGCTCACCATCTCCAAATCGTCAGGTTTTGCTCTCGGTCTGCTGGTGGTAGCTATCCTGCTGATCGGCACCGTCTTTGCTCCCTGGTTCAACTGGGCCGCCCAGGCTGCCTTGGGGCTCTAAATCGTTTGACGCATCTTGGCGGTATGTGATAAAATTTGCAATCAATGAGCCCAACCGGTGATATGTCCGATGCCAACCGCTCTCAGTTTAACTTCAGTATCGCAGTAGCGGTTGTACTTGGACTGGTAGGCTGCTTGACGCTGGCCATCCTGTTTGCAGCATTGTTTGGCGGGTTATGGTTGGACAACCAGTTGGATAGCAAACCAATCTTCACGGTTGGGTTGTTGATTGTCAGCGTTCCGGTTACATTGATCGTGATGTTTTGGGTGGTGCGTAAGGTGTCCGCCCGATATATGCCGCAAGATAAAAAGCAAGCTAACCCTGCTCAGGAGGACGAGAATCGTGAGTAACACTGGAAAAGGTTGTGGGCCCGGCTGTGCAATTATGCTGGTGGCATTTGTCCTGGGTCTGGTTGCATTTTTTACGATTAGCCCAATCCTGCCGCATATCCAGCTACCGGCAGAGACGCTGACAACAGAGCCGCTGTTTGGTAATGTCTACCTGACCAGTACTATGGTCGCCATGCTTTTGGTTGATATCGTCATCATTCTATTGGCTGTGGCGGCTTCCCGGGCGATTAAGAAAGCCATGAACGGTGGCTATATGGTCCCCACCGGCATCACCGGCGCTATCGAGGCCTTGCTGGAAGTGATCCATAACTTGACCGAATCAACAGCCGGCAAATGGACACCGCGTATCTTTCCCTGGTTCGCTGCTATTACCCTATTCGTATTGGTCGCCAACTGGATGGAGCTCATCCCCGGGGTGGATAGCGTGGGCTTGTTGCATGAAGTACATGGGGAGGGTGAAGGCTACCCGATAAAGGAACTTGTTCCGGGAGTTAATTACATCTATGAGCCTCGCACTGAGCATAAAGAGGAAGCCCAGACAGGTGAATTAGG
>JAGDMX010000405.1 GCA_017860725.1 Chloroflexota bacterium
TTAATTACTCGTCCCAAATTCGAGGACTGTCGTAATCGATCAGCCGTGCGGGGCAGTCAGCTCGATCTGGATGTTATCGGGATCGCGGAAAGCCAGCACATAAACGGGTACGGCAGGACCAAGGTCTTTGATCTCGCCGTGGGAAATGCCTTCAGCATCGAAGAGACGCACAGCATCCACAAGGTCCTGGCGGCTGCCGACACTGAAGCTGAGGTGATCCAGCCCCAGGCGGTTTTCATTGAAGACATCGTTCGGAATGGCCCGGCTGGGATCGGGCGGCATGCTCAGGGCAATGATCGCGCTGCCGTTGCTGAGCAGCACGCGGGTTGTACTTAAGTCCATCACTTTTTGAAAGCCCAGCAAGCTGGTATAGAATTTTAGAGAGCGTTCCAGGTTGGATACGGTGAGGGTCTGGTGGTGGACAGCCCCGGTCTTTACGGTGGTCATCTGCTATTCCTCCTGATGGCACGAAATATGGATTTGCGGTAAATCAGACCAATTATAATTCTATTTAACGAAGATAGATATTGGATGTAGGAATCCAGCCGATTTCAGGCCGGGATAGACAATGGATGGCCGTCTAATATGTTCGCGATTGCCTGATCGGCAGCGATTCTTTGCCCGACAGCTTGGATTTGCTCCATTTCTTCCCGGCTGATGGCTTGGTGAGCCTGGAGCAACCAGTTTTCTAAGCGCTCTCGCTGGGCTGGCGAGGCCGGTAAGCTCATCATTTGGCGATACTTCGTATAGATGACTTCCAGGAGCACGGCTTGCTTTGGTTGACCCCTGGCGGTAGCGTAGGCGGCAAAGATTTCCAGGCTCCAGGCTATCCCTTCGCTATATTTTAGATCTCGAGCGGCTCGCAGGCTTTCAAGTGCCATTCGGTGAGCTTCTTCCAGCTGCCCAGCCTGAAATGCCACGCTGGCCAGGCGGTTGAGGGCATGGCTGATGCCGATCTTATCACCTAACCGGCGCCAAATAGTTAAACTTTCATTGTGCAACACACCGGCTTGCTCCAAGTCACCCTGGTAGAAGGCAATCATTCCCAGGTGGCTGAGAGCGTCGGCGATGCCCTGCTGATTACCAGTGCTGCGGTTGATCTGCAGGCTTTCTTCATAAAGCTGCTGAGCGGTAACCAGATCACCCTGGAAAAGGGTGACATAACCCAGATTGGTCAGCGAGTCGGCTAACCCCTTGCGATCACCTAGCGTCCGCCAGATAACCAGACTATCCTGGATAAAGTTAGAAGCCGCATGATAATCGCACTGGTAGCGGGCCAGAAAACCTGCCTGGTCGAGAGCCAGGGCGCGTTGATGGGTTGGGCGTTCGGTCAACGGTAGTAGTTTCTCCAACCAATCTCGACCTTCGCTGAAGTAACCCCGTGTGTACCAAAAGATTTTCAGGGCTTCTGCCATGCGCAGTCCTTTCTCGTAACGGTCGGGATGGCAAGCCCAGCGCAAGGCTGCGCGTATATTATCAATTTCCTTTTCCAGGCGATCCATCCAATCGACTTGCTCGGCGCCTTCCAGGAATTGCTCTGCAGTTATGGCAAACTGCAGGTAGTACCGTAGCTGGCGATTTAAGAACTGCTCCAGCATACCTGTCTCAACGAGTCTTTTCCAGGAGTACTGGCGAATGGTATCCAGGAAGTTGTAACGAGTTTCACCGGCAGGATCGTAGTCAAGGACTACCAGCGATTTGTTGACTAGCTGATCTAGTAGGTCGAAAATATCCAACGGAGCGATCTCCGGCTGACCCGAAAGGTTCAACTCGGAGGTGGACACACTGCCGGCACATACCTCCTCTGCCGCTTCAAGAGTCCAACCACCGGAGAATACCGACAGCCCACGCAACAGGCGGCGTTCAGACTCAGGCAGCAAGTCGTAGCTCCAATCGATCAGGGCATGCAAGGTTTGCTGCCGGACAGGTGCCAGCCGCCCGCCGTCGGTGAGCAGGCGAAAGCGGTCGCTCAGCCGGGCTGCGATTTGGGATGGGGAGAGCATCCGGGTGCGGGCAGCAGCCATTTCTATCGCCAATGGGATGCCATCTACCTGGCGGCAAATCTGGATGATGGCGCGAGAATTCTCCTGGTTGAGCTGAAAGCGGGGCTGGACAGCCCTGGCGCGATCGACAAATAGCCGGAAGGACTCATAGGATTCCAGGATTTCGAGATCCATTCCAGCATCCAGGGAACTGGGAAGGCTCAAGGTGGGGACCGGGTAGATGGTTTCCCCGGCAATTCTCAATCCTTCTCGGCTACTGGCAAGGATGGTAAGACCCGGGCAGGCTTCTAGCAGCTCGGCTGCCAATTGGGCACAGGCCTTCACCAGGTGCTCGCAGTTATCCAGGATGAGCAGCAGCGATTCGTAGCGAATATGCTCGATGAGAGTGGCAGTCATGCTCTGGTCTGGCTTTTCTGTTGCACCGAGTATGGCGGCTACCGTTTGTGGCACGAGGCCCGGATCGGTTAGAGAGGCAAGCTCAACCAGCCAGACGCCTTCTGAGAAGGCTTCCAACAATTCAGAGCCCACCTGGAGAGACAGGCGGGTTTTTCCGGTGCCACCCGGGCCTACCAGAGTCACCAGCCGCACTGCGGGTCGGGATGTCTGGTTGGCGAGGGATGGTGACAGCAGGTGGACGATCTCGGCAGTTTCTCTCTCGCGGCCGATAAAGCTACTAAGCTGGATGGGTAGGTTATTCGGGTAAGAGTCAAGCGCCTTGATGGGAGGGAAGTGGGAAGGCAGATCGGGAGTGACGAGCTGGAAGATATGCTCAGGGAGCTGCAAATCTTTCAGGCGGTGCTCCCCCAGGTCGAGCAGATCTACATCGTCAGGAATTTCATAGGCGAGCAGGTTGTGGACCGGCTGGGAAAGCAGCACTTGTCCACCGTGCCCGGCGGACAGCAAGCGGGCTGCCCGGCTGAGTGTCAAGCCGGAGAGATATTCTCCGGAGGTCTTATCGCCGGCGCGCAGCTCGGCTGCGCCGGTATGGAGAGCCATGCGCACTTGGATCGAGCCGGTCGCGCCCCACGGCTCTGCCTGGAGAGAACGTTGGGCGGCTAGGGCTGCCAAGAGACCATCTCTGGCAGTATGAAAGGCGGCGCAGAAGGCGTCGCCGATGATTTGGAAGACATAACCGCTATGGTCTTCGATCGCTTGTTGAAGTAGGAGGTGGTGCCGCGCCAGCGCTTTTGGCATTTCAGATGGGTAACGTTGCCAAAGCTGGGTGCTGCCCTGGATGTCAGTAAAAAGAAATGTTACCGTCCCGTTAGGTGGGTCCATCCCCCGGATTACCCTTTTACAT
>JAGDMX010000406.1 GCA_017860725.1 Chloroflexota bacterium
GCTGCACCACGGTAGAATGTGAACGGGCTGACCATCATCCTGCCGTAGCGAATCGGAAGCAGTTCTTCCATGCGACCTTTGCTGCTCTCGATCAGCAGTTCGACCGGATCCGCGCGGTTGGCGGGTGGTTTCCATTCCTTTTGGGCAATGCGAGCCGCGACATCTCGTAACGCTTTCCCTTTAGCCATTCGCTCTTCAATCCGCAGAGTATGGGTTTGCACTGGGATTGGGGCTTTGGTGAGCTGCGGCAGACTTTCGTCGGACATAATGACTCCTATCGATTGTTACAAAGCGGGATAAAGTGGATTACATCGTCTATTTACTTGATCAATTATATTTCAATTGGTCGTTTACCACAACACCTGAGAAGAACCGGCGGGTATCACACCTAGCTCCGGTGAGGTCATCCTGACCTTGTCATGCACGAGCTCAGTTGTGAGCGCATCGTCTTAGAATTTGCTAAAATGTGAAAAGCTTCAGTGAGCAATTCCTTTCGCCCAGCCGGCAGTACAGTCAATCTTAGCGCTTACAAAGCGACGAATATTGGCTGTGAGACCGATGATTATCGGAGCACTTTTCATCACACACCCCCGCAGTGGATGATTACATTCTATTAAGGAAAATAGCGGTGTTTTGGGTATATTTTGGGCGGCGGAGCCGCCCAAAATATACCCAAAATCCTTTTATCCCGATTATTCAAAAATCCAGGGATCGACAGAGCGCTCCCAGGAGACCAGCTCATCCGGGTGGAACCACAGCTCTACCTCTTTGACCCCATTTTCCGGCGAGTCGGAGCCGTGGGTCAGGTTGCGGCCGACTTCCAGGGCGTAATCGTGGCGCAGGGAACCCGGCGCTGCCTCGGTTGGGCGGGTCGAGCCCATTGTCTGCCGCACGGCCGCCACCGCATTTGGCCCCTCCCACACCATCGCCATCACCGGCGCTGAGGTTATATAGCGGATCAATCCGTCGTAAAACGGTTTGCCTTTGTGAATAGCGTAGTGTGTTTCGGCCAGCTCCTGGCTGACATTCAAAAACTTGGCGGCTACTAAGCGTAAACCGCGTCGTTCCAATCGCGAGATAACCTCTCCAATTAACCCGCGCTGTACGCCATCCGGTTTCACCAGGACTAAAGTGTGCTCCACAAGCTCCTCCATTTTTTGATAACGAGTTTGGAAATTACTTCGCTAAAGTATACCTAATTTTCTGCAGCCTGCCATTGAAGTGTCTCAATTTCAACCTTATGATCAGGCACCTGCGCCGGGTTGGGATTCTCCGGTGACACATGGACAGAATAAGGATCCAGCGCTGCTAAACGTAGGCGGTAGAGGTTTAAGTCAGCGGATGAATCACCCTTGATTGCTGCAAGGTACATTACAAGGTTGCCTTCCAAGCAGTCGGGTAGTTTTTCCAGCACAGATTCGGCTTTCTCGGCAGCCTGCTCGATCATACCGGCCTGGCGATAAACCTGAACCAGCAGGCACTGTAAATCAATCCGTTCCGGCTCGTCTGCCAGGGCAGCGTCGAGCTCTGCGATAGCTTGATGGTATAAGCCACCGAGCAGATACATGCGCGCCAGGGACCCTCGTGTCAAAGGGATCTTTGGGGGTACTATACCCTCACCCTGAGATAGCAAACGGCGTAAGTCTGCCTGTAATATTTCGTTCGCAGGTTGGATCTCAACTGCATGTTGCATGTGCCAGCCGGCAGCCTCCAGGTTACCGTTGGCTTCTCGGATTACGCTCAAGCCAATATGAGCGATTATGTCGTCTGGGATACTTGCCAGTACTTGTAAGTATGCCTCATCCCCAGACGAGTAATCCATTTTTTCGATCAGGGTATTACCCAGCAGCCTGTGTACAGCAACTGCTTTCGGGTGTACACCCAAGATATAACGGCAGTGTGCCTCGGCACTGGCGGCCTGACCATTATGAATTAAGCTTTCGATCTCTCGATAGTACTGTCGCAGCGTGATGGTGGTCATATCAGCCCTTCTGGATCCCAAGTATGCCTTAATCTGCGGAATGGCGCAAGGAAAACAAATGGGTCTTGCCAGGTGAGTTCTCGCAAGACCCATTGTTAACCCCTATCCAGATGCTACGTCAATCCCCAGAAGCAGAGATCTGCCCAGTTTGCATCGAGACCGGTTTTTTGCTCTGGCGGATAGCCCAAATCAGTGCAGCCAGGAGGATAACCACAACAATCGCCCCCACCCACCCCAGTGAAGTGTACTGAACAATAATGGGAGCAATGATCACGGATACCAGATTCACAACTTTGATCATCGGATTCAAAGCCGGACCGGCGGTGTCTTTCAACGGATCGCCAACCGTATCACCCACCACGCCGGCTTTGTGGCGCTCGGAGCCCTTGCCCAGGTTCAGTGTAGGATTCTTGGGCTCGTCTTCAATCAGTTTCTTGGCGTTATCCCAGGCGCCGCCGGCGTTATTCATGAAGACGGCCAGCAACTGCCCCGACAGGATAATACCCGCCAGAAAGCCGCCTAAAGCCTCAACTTTGAGCACCAGGCCGACCAGGATGGGGGTGAGCACACCCAGCAGGGCCAGGGATATCAGTTCTTTCTGAGCGGCGACGGTGGAAATCTCGACCGCCTGGCGATAATCGGGCTTGACTTTGCCCTCCAGCACGCCCAGCTTGAACTGGCGCCGGACTTCCTGGACGATCAGGCTGGCAGCACGCGCTACCGCCTGGATGGCAAAGGAGGAGAACAACCAGGGTAAGGCTCCGCCGATCAGCATGCCGACGAAGATCAGCGGGATGTCGATGCGGATGCCAGTCGTTTGAACCTGGTCAGCAACGCCTATTCCTAACGACTCTTGAGCCCGGCTGACATCGACCAGGAATGAGCCGAATAGTGCGACCGCCGCGATCACGGCTGAGCCAATTGCCACGCCTTTGGTAATCGCTTTGGTGGTATTGCCGACTGCATCCAGGTCGGCCATAATCTGCTGGGCAGCCTGGGTTTCTCCGTCGTGCATGTCGTGCCAGGCCATCTCGCCAATCCCGTTGGCGTTGTCTGCGATGGGTCCGAACGAATCCATAGCAACATTGTTACCGGTGAGGGTCAGCATACCGATACCGGTCATCGCCACGCCATACAGGATGAAAGTCGTTTGCACAAATGCGAAAGGCACACCGGTTTGTGCGGCAATGTCGGTAACGTCGAAACCTACCGAGAATATAAGGATTGAGGCGGTAATTGTAGCTGCAATCACCAGAACCGACCACACAGAGGACTCGTAGCCGACAGCAATGCCTTGCAAGATTAAAGTTGCCGGACCGGT
>JAGDMX010000407.1 GCA_017860725.1 Chloroflexota bacterium
TTACTTTTATCAGCATGTTCGCAAGTGCGGTTACTAGCCTGCTGGGGGCGCTGTTCGATTGGGCAAGTCTGCGCTGGCTGGCGCTGGCATTCGTTCCGGTGCAGGCATTTGCCCTGGCGATGTGCCTGCATGCCCACCTGGCGCCGCTCTCACCGGGAGCTAATGATAATACATCGGCGGTAGGTGTCACGCTGGCTCTGGCGCACAGGCTGGCGGCTGAACCGTTGGCGCATACCGAAGTGCAGTTTGTGTTCACCGGCTGCGAGGAAGTCGGTGCTTATGGCATGCGCGCTTATCTGGATGCGCATGCCAAAGAATTGGGCTCGCATACCCTGATCCTGGTACCTGAGCAGGTCGGAACTGGTCGGCTTCAGCTAGTCACTGGCGAGGGGCTGGTTCTCAAGCGACCCGTACGCCCAGAGGCGCTGGACCTTGGACGGCTGGCAGCCGCGGCAATACCTGATCTTATGCTGACTGAAAAGCTAGGTGAGGCGTATTCCGATGCTCTGCCGGCTATGCAACGCGGCTTAACTGCTCTGACGATCACCAGTGATCCGAAGGCAATCGGTGAAGAGTCCCACTGGCACCAGATGTCCGACACCCTGGAGCATATCTACCCGGACTCTTTGAAGGATGCTTACGCTTTTATACTGGAGATCATCCTGGAAATTGATCGGGCATAATTGGCCCCCCAAATCCCACTTTTAATGTTACAATACTTCAAATTTCGGGAATTGTTTGCCTGGCCGGTTTTCCGGCGGTGGTTTTTAGTACGATCCTTTACGGATGATCGGTTGTTCAGTACGAGGTATGCCAATACTATTGTCTTGCAATCATGTAACATCTTGAGCGGATCTTCTCAGCCCTGGCCAGCATGTTCCCGGCGGGGCTTTTTTCTTTTGAAATCAGCTTATCAATATTACAAGAATATAATCCACTCGCCCAGCATGCCTGGCGTGTGAAAATTTAGAAAGTTAAGAAAAGAATGGGAAAGAATAATACAGACAAAAAACTTAGAATCATCCCCCTGGGGGGCCTTGGGGAAGTCGGTAAGAATATGATGGCTTATGAATACGGGGACAATATCCTCCTCGTAGACACGGGCTTGATGTTCCCCGAAAATGATATGCTCGGGATTGACTATATCATCCCGGATATCGCATATCTGCAGGATAAAGCTCACCTGGTGCGTGGGATCGTAATTACTCACGGTCATGAAGACCATACCGGAGCTATCACGCATGTGCTGGAGCACATCAACGCCCCGATCTATGCTACGCCGCTTACCCGCGGCTTGCTGGAAGTCAAACTGTCGCGCGGTGGAATGATCAACAAAGCACAGTTGCATACAGTGGAAGCCGGCGAGATGGTCGATATCGGACCTTTCCAGGTGGAGTTTTTCCACGTGTGCCACTCGATCCCCGATGGGGTGGGGTTGGGGATCACGACTCCGGCGGGTTTGGTAGTGCATTCAGGCGATTACAAGTTCGATCACACTCCCGTGGATAACTGGCCCACCGACTATGCCAAACTGGCAGAGTTCTCGGAACGGGGTGTGCTGGCGCTACTGGCCGATTCGACCAACTCCTACCGTGCGGGATGGACACCCTCCGAACGGGTGATCGACTCGGCATTAGACGATGTATTTCGCGCCGCGCCCGGGCGGATTATCCTGGCCAGCTTCGCTTCACTGATCTCGCGCATGCAACAGGTTGGCAATGCGGCCTTCAATTACCGGCGCAAGATGGCTTTCGTAGGTACCAGCATGGTGGAAAATGCCAAGATCGCCCGCAAGATGGGCTATCTTGACCTGCCGGATGAGCTAATTATCCCCATCGAGCAGGCTTTGAAGCTCCCCCCGAACGAAGTGGTACTGATGTGCACTGGTACGCAGGGAGAGCCAACTTCCATTATGGGCCGACTTTCTACAGGCACCAACCGCCAGTTTGATATCCAGTCGGGCGACACGGTGGTGCTTTCATCGCACCCCATCCCGGGGAATGAAGAAAGTGTTTACCGCACGATCAACCGCCTGTTCCGGCGCGGCGCGAACGTCATCTACGAAGCTATTGCACCGGTGCACGTCTCCGGCCATGCCAGCCAGGAAGAGATGAAGCTGTTGATGCACCTGGTAAAGCCCAAGCATTTCATCCCAATCCATGGGGAGTTGCACCAGCTTCACCAGCACGCCAAGATTGCTCAACAAGTTGGCATTCCGCAGGAAAATATCGCCGTGATCGAGAACGGCCAGGTGGTTGAGTTCCAGGACGGCAAGATGCGCCTGGCTGAGCGCGTCCCGGGTGGCTATGTATTTGTCGATGGCGCTGGGGTGGGGGATATCGGCCCAAGCGTGGTGCGCGAGCGCGAGGCGCTGGCGCGCGACGGCTTCGTACTGGTAAACCTGACCGTCGATCAAAATACCTGCGACTTGCGAGAAGAGCCGGAAATTATCACCCGTGGCTTTATCTATGCCCGCAACGGCGATGATCTGCTGGAGTCGACTCGCAGCCTGGTCAAAAATGTGATCGACTGCAGCAAAAACGGCGAGCTGCAGGGAGACCTGGAGCAGGCGATCAAATCCTTCTTGTTTAACAAGACGCGTCGCCGGCCAATGGTGTTCGTCACCATGAGCCGGTCATAGGCTCACAAGAATCCGGGGTCGCTGGTCGACCCCGGTTTTGATTCTAGCGGATGATTACTGATGAGCGGGGTCCGCCTGGATTGGCGGAAACCACCTGCTCACCTTTGACCAGCTCGCCACCATAATTCTTCGGCCCGGCGACCGCCTGCCAGCCGCTCAACACAAAAGGTAGAGGCCAGTCGGCACCGAGCCATTCGCCGTTGTATTTGCGGGCGATGTGAACATGGGTGCCGGTGGCACGACCGCCTTCGCAGGATGGGTGGCCGAGCGGGTCATCCATCTCCAGGCGTGCCCCCACCGGCTGGCGGTCTTTGTCGGCCAGGTGCAGGAATACCAGCACCCAGCCAGTCTGCTCTAGACCATCACCATCCAGATCCAGCGCCAGGACATTGTAATTAGAACGCACGACTACGCCGGACGCTGGGGCGGTCACCCAGGCGCGCGAGATAGTACAGGCCGGCTCGCCGGTAACTGGGGCAAAATCGAGCGCGCCGCGTGGGCTGCTGGTGTTCCAAGAAAAATGTGGACCACCGGTCAGGCTCCAGCGTTCGCCAGTGGGGAAAGGCAGCACGAAGTCCGGTTGGACCAGCCCGGCCGGAAGGACAGGCTCGACCTGGGCAGCACGCAACCAGGGGTCTCCAAACATGCGCTGGTGGGTGG
>JAGDMX010000068.1 GCA_017860725.1 Chloroflexota bacterium
ACATCCATCCGGCCGCGCGGCTCAGGAGCCATCTTCATACTGTCACCGGAGAGACACAGGATATTACGCACTCCTAAAGCATTAGCCCCCAGTACCTCCGCCTGTAATCCAGTACGGGTGCGGTCGCGTGCCGCGATCTGCATGACAGGTTCGGCCCCATTCTGGATGGCAATGGTACTGCAAGCCCAGCTGGACATGCGTGGTGTAGCGGATGGAGAGTCGGTGAAATTGACCGCCGCAACATAAGGTTTCACCAGGTCAATATTAGATACCAGCTTTTTAGTTGCCGTGGTCAGCGGCGGTGCAACCTCAGTGGTCACAACAAACTGGCCTGCCGAGAGGCGGCGCTCAAGTTCGGATACGGGTTCAACATATGCCGGTGGATGAGCCTCCGAATCACCCTGCCACCACTCTGGCTGCCGTACTGGTCGGAATACAGACTCCCAGGTTTCTGTACGCCTAGCAGGGTCCCGGTTGAGCAACCCCGACACTACTTTCCCGGTGCCAACCTTGTGCACTTGGCGTGCCACATCACCCCAAGTTTCCGTGCCTACTTTGTTCCAATCCAAGGGAGGCAGGACTTCCAGCAATTTTTCTTCGCGTCCCATCGTCACCGATCGCTCGTAAATTTTGTACCAGATACAAGGGCGCGTCTCGTCCACGTAGCAGTGTTCAGATGTGGAACCACCACACGGACCGTTGCGAGCTCCTTTTGGGCATTCCATCGAGCAGATAAAAGCCGTCTCCTGCAGCAGGCAGTTGCCACACATCCGGCAGCCAAATAACGGGCCTTTAACCCAGCGTTCAACGGTTGCCAGGGCGCGACCACCCAATGGTTCTTTTTTAAAAGGGTAAAATGGCGGTTGCCACCTTCGTCCAGGTGTAAAAACAGGCATAAATTCCTCCTCTAATTCAAGCTTCCGAATAATCCTTCAGCATCTTGAGATTTATATTACGCAAATGCTTCCTGACCCAGGTAAGCGTCAGCATAAATCACTTTATCCAACAGGATTTGAACCGTCTTCCAGATTGCTACCTGCTGGGGATCATTCATCTCCACATCATCGATCGTTGGCTCTTCCATCGCTGCAATGCGGTCGGCGATCTTTAAGTACAGCCTGCCCACCGGAGAGCTCTCGTCCCGGGTTTCAATCACGCGGATGACTTCATTCTGTTCTTCATCCAACGGATTAGCAATCATCATCTGTAAGCCGGCACCCATCAGCATCGCCAGGTAAGTTCGATTGATCAGCGAGCGGTTTTGCGCCGGAACCGCATTGGACACATTGGAGAGCCCCACTGAAATTGCGGGCGGTGGATCCCACGAGTACTGTAATGTTCTAACCGTCTCAATCAAGTGCGGGCAGTATTGCTGGCAACCTGAAACGGTTAAAACCAGGGGATCGATAATCAGATCCGAGATGGGGAAATCAATCTCCAGCATGCGTGGAATTAATGTTTCGACAGCGATATTGACCCGCTCATCCGCCGCAATCGGAATACCGGAGCTGCCCATGGTGAGAGCAATTAACTTGGCATTATATTTCTTGGCAAGCAGCGGAACTTTCTCTAGCCGCTCAGGCTCGGCAGAGGTCGAGTTGATAATCGGTTGTGCCTTGGTCACCTTCTGCAAGCCTGCTTCAATGCCAAGTTGGTTCGTGCTATCGAAGCTTAGTGGAACATCGACGACAGCCTCGACGGTCTGGACCATCCACGGAAAAATTTCCTGCCAGTCAGCTTTGCGCGGTCCCATATTCAGATCCAGCGCCCGGGCCCCAGCCTCGACTTGTTTGACAGCCGACTCCTGGAAATATTTCGCATCTTTTTCTTTTAGAGCAATTTTTACTCTTTCAGAGATTATGTGAATATTTTCACCAATGATATACATGCGATCCTCCGATCTCTTTTTCTAGTTTGAGATATGTTAATTTACGAATTTTCCAGTTCTTTCTGCATGGCTGCCGCTACAGATGGGAAAAGACTAAGATCCGTATGCGGCAAAAACAGGGCAGAAATAAATGCTTCATAAAAAGTATTATCTGCCGATAGCTCGATATAAGTCATCCGTCTGGCAATGTCCTGTATCCTCTCGCGAGCATTGCGGTCAAGCAGGGCATAGTAGGCTCCGCGGGCTGAGGTATTACCCAAGAACTGAAAACGATCCCAAGGTAAATCCGGTAGCAATCCAATTTGCACAGCTTTCTCAACATTAATATACTTACCGAACGAGCCACCAATCAGCATCTGGTCGATCATATCCATGGGAACACCAACACTGGCTGCCAGAACGGTATAGCCGGCAAAGATTGCACCTTTGGCACGCAGCAGGTTGTCGATATCAACATGGGTAATCACGATATCTCGCTTGTGCTCAGTATCCGTACCCCAGGCGATTACATATTCCCAGCCATGCTCTCCCTGTCGCACGCGAGGGTGCTCAAGATGATTGTTGATGTTGCCTGCCTTATCCACGATACCGGTCATGAACATTTCTGCTAGTACCGAGATCAACCCGCTGCCACAGATCCCGCGCGGACGTCCACCTCCAATCACACGATAGGTAGGCTCATAGGAATCGCCGTTGATCCAAACTTCTTCGATGGCTCCCTTAGTCGCCCGCATGCCATCGACCACACCGGCTCCTTCAAATGCTGGGCCAGCAGAACAAGCGCATGTCACCAGCCACTCACTCGATCCCAGGACAATTTCACCATTCGTCCCGACATCCATGAATAGGGTGAGCTTATCGGTATCATCCATACCCGAGGAGTAAACCCCAGCTGTGATATCCGCTCCAACATAGCTGGCAACGCCAGGTAAACAATCCACGACAGCCTCGGGATTAACCTTGATACCCACATCGCGCCCGTGTAGTAAAGGCATATAATTTACGGAAGTGACAAAAGGCGACAGGCGGATGCTGCCCGCTGGAATGCCCAACAGCAAGTGCATCATTGTGCTGTTGCCTGCAATCGTGGCTTTTACGACATCAGTGGAACGAACTTGATAACCCACAACACGCTTACAGGCCAGCTCGAGCAGTTGATTGATCGTCTCCAGCACCAGGTTGCGCAATTCTTCGCGGCCGCCATTCTTGGAGGCATACACGATACGCGAGATTACATCTTCGCCGCGACTGATCTGCCCGTTATATTCCGAAACCTGGGCTTTCACCGAGCCGGTGAGCAGATCTACCAGCCATAAGGTTACAGTAGTTGTCCCAATGTCAACAGAGATTCCCCAGAGAGGATCATAATCATAGGAATGCCCAGGCAACAGATCAATCAGCCATTCCTGGATGCCTCCTCCACCCAGGGTCTCATGAATATCGAGGATGGCAGTCACTTCCCAATCCGCCTCACGGAGGATGGAACCAATCCTGCGCAATAGCTCCATTGAGACAATCACATTGGTAAATTGGGCTTGTTGGCGCAGTGCAGTCAGCAGGCGGCTCAAGTCGTCGGTTTGGTCGTCCATGCTGGGTGGAGTAATTGTGAGATTGACCCTGCGGATGGATTGATAGAAGCGGTAGTCGTAACCAATCGGGACGGTGACTTCCGCCACTGTCAGGTCGGTTGTCAGGCGCCTTTCAATACGCTCCTGTGGAGGAATGAGGACGTTTAGATCACTCTCAACAACAGTCTGGCAAGCAAGAGCATAGCCCTCATCGATATCCTCGCTGGATAAGCGTAAAGTACTGCGCCGGCGCACGGTCCCCTCTACAACCTGAACTGTGCACCGGCCGCAGCGCCCCTGCCCTCCACATGGCTGGATAATCTCCACTCCTGCCAGGCGTGCAGCCTCACTCAGCAGTGCGCCGCTCGGCACACTGATCGGTTGTGAAGCCACATCAAAAGTTACCTGGTGGGTGGTCATATCCAATGCCTCACGCGGGCCAACCCGAATTTCCCAATCCGGGAGTTCGGCTTCTAGCTCGCCCGACAACACGGCGACATGTCCGGGGATCACGACACGTTTCCTGCTTACTTTTTCTGCCACATTAAATCCCTTGATAGATTTAGCAATGCGCTCGGCGTCAAACTTACCGGCTGCCCAGGCGGTGAGCACGCTCATCCCTTCTGCGTCGCAGACCACCAGCCAGGCAGGAAGTCCTGAGCCTTCCACTTCATTCGCAACACTGAAATACGTGATGCTGAAATTCGTAGTAACCAGTACCGGACTATCCGGTTTGGGACTGTTGATCTCATAGATTCCGGGCTGAACCTGAATCGGTTTTTGCGGATCGGTGTAGATGTTTTGCCTCAGCACCAGGAGTGGATAAGCCAGCTCAGCAGTAAAGTGATCAATCACCACAAAACCACTATACTTGGCGATTGCCTGGGCGGCTGCCTCCGGATTTTTAGGGAAGGAAACAACCGGATAACCCAGGGATCTGAAATTTTTCTTCAACGCAAGACGCCTAATTTGCGTAGACAAAATCAGTGAACTGCCCAGATTCTCACCCACCGGATCCAGAACCAGATCCTCAACTCCCTTCGCCTTGATTTTCTCGGTTAAATCCGCCAGCTCTTCGAGTGAGCCGCTGCTAACTGCCAGTGCAGCTTTATGCGTGCCGGCTAACTCTGCCATTACCTCCCAATTTGCTGAGGTGGCGCTGTAGATCATCGCTGCATCCCCAGAAAGCTCCTTCAAACCGGCGGCGATGACCGAAGGGTTGTCGCTCATCAATATCATCGGACGGTGGCTGGATTTACGGACCAGTTTGACCGCATCGGCAAATTTCGCTGGGTCACCAGAAACAGCCTGGACAGCGATTCCGTCCATTGTAAGATCAATCCCAACGTAGTTGGTCGTATAACCCTCGACATCCGCCGCTAGTGCCGAAATCTCTTCCACAGGCAACTGGTCACTTATTCGCACGAACAGGCCGGGCCGGTTGTAGAATGTTTTTTCATGCCGGTACAGCACAACTTCATTCCCCGCTTTGACCTCATAGCCATTCGATTTAAGGGTGATCAAGCGAATGGGCGGTGCAGCCGATTCGGCCAGTTGAGCTTTTGAGGCTTCAATGACATACGGGCAGGCAGATAACTCAACCTGTTTAGCTGCCAGTTTCATTGCAAAAGCCAGGCAGGTTGGAAAACCGCACTCTTTACAGTTGGTTTGCGGCAGCAATTTATAGATTTGAATTCCGCTTAATGCCATAGCATTGTTTCCTTTTCAGATTGCGTCTTTTCGTTTGCCAAACGATACCGGCTAGGCAGTCACCGGCTCGGATGCCAGCTCTTCTATAGCAGAACGGACGCGTTTTACGCTTTCGGGATGGCGTAGAACGATGATATCCGCACCAGACTCCAACAAGGCAACCGCTGTCAGGGTTTCCCAATTAATTGCCCGCTGTTCCCAATCACCCCATGAGGCGGGGACCCCACTACCTACTTTAGCTTCTTTGGCCTTCCAGGCTTCAAAGCCTGGGGTGACCAGCATAGGGAGTTGGGTCATACTATCGCCCTGAAGTGCGGCCATCCTTAATCGTTCCATCACCGAGTAGCCGTATTCGATTCCATATCCCAATGCTCCGGTGCTGGGATCCATCACGATGCGATCGAGGGGTAGCCCCATATCGCTAATCAAGATATTGAGCTGTTTTGCCAGGTTCACATCCATGGGAGTGCGGGCATTCACCAGGTGCCCATTCGCCATCGCCGTGGCGACAATCGTGCGGTAGTTCTTATCCTCACAGATTCCCAGGAGCAGACGCTCCCCTTTGGTAGCTTCTGCAACCGGCACCAGCAGCTCATTATCCGCCTCAGCCTGTCCCGGTCCAAACACGATCAGGGGTAAACCGGTTGAGGCAAGGACGGCTTTCACGGTCTGGACTGCTTCATCCGGTTTGGTTCCCAGACTCAAGGTTATTTGGATGAGGTCGGCGCCGACCGTCTCGGCTGCCTTTGCCCATTTACCAGGGTCATCCATCGCATCTCCCCAGACATTGGCTAATAACGGCGACCAATCCTCAGGGCGGCGGTTCTTGACCTCAATTGCAATCACTGGGCGGTGCGGTGCCGGTGCTTCAAAATGCATGAATGGCATGCTCTTTTGTCCGCCTACCACCACCGTACGGCCGCGGGTTCCTCCCTCCGGGGCAGTCGCCCCAATTTTTACCTCCCGGACACTTCCGGGCCACTTATCCAAGGGGATTTCTATTGGCATATTCTCGACTCCTGTATCTTACCTAATACTTGCGGTTTTTCATCCGGGCAGCATCACGCCGCTGGATGAAGAGATCCCTGGGGTTCTGCCGTTCGGCTCCGATTCCCAGGTCTTTCAAGTCCTCGGTGCTCTTGGCTGATAAATGCCGGAGCAGGTGCCGGTATGAAATCATTGCAGCAGGATAGGAAATCCCTCCTGCATGGTGCATAATAAACAAGACGCGCACATTCAAATCATTCATGATCTGGGCAGCCGCAGTCAGTGGAATATCTGGGGGTACCTGTGGTACCCCATCGCGCATAATCTCACTAACGGTCATCCGGTTAATATCTTCATGACCATAGGTTTTAACCAGCTCATCCTGGCTGACAATTCCCAGCGCATGGCCTTCGTTGCCGTCCAAAACGACGACCGTCTCCCAGCCTTGATCCAGCATTTTACGCGCCAATTCATCGACTGGTGTTTCTGGACCGCAGGTCGGTACACCTACAGTCATCAGATCACGCACCAGGCGGATTTGAGAAATTTCAGTTTCTTGAATCACCACTAATAATGTTATTTCCGAGGATGAGGAACTGGCTTCATAGTCGATTAGGCCTCATTCCTCATCCTCACCAAGAACCCTAGAACATTGGATCCATTACCAGCGTCGGATGGTTGTGTTCTTCCATCCAGGCTAATAATTCATCCACAGTGGTGACATTGCGCTCATCGGCAATCTTATCGATTAAGTCCGGATCGCCCTCGCGGATCGCCACTGCTGCCAGTTCTTCTGCCATGGTCTCCTTCAGCACGCTGCTCAGCCACACAATGCGCTTGAAGCCACCATCCGCATAGATGAACTTCGGGCTAAGCAGATAATATTTTCCGACACCCATCACACCTGGGGTTTGCAGGCCACCGCCGGCAATACCTGCCAGCGTGCTGAAAGTCATACCTGCTGGTGTCATGCTGGTATCCTCACGGCTGACTACCATCACACCGTTTGCTTCGGGGATCAGCATGACGATGCATTCAAAGCAGCCGCAGGCGGTCATCGGATTTTCCATAATGGAGTACATGGCCACTTCTTGCACCACACCATGCGATCCGATTTTGGCGTAATCGTTGGTGCCGGTCCAGTAACCTTTCAATGGATCCACAGATTTTCCCAGCTTGATCGGCTGGTTCGGTCCGGTGGGATTGATATTGAAGGATGCTTTGCAGTCCAACCAGTTATACGCGCCACACAATCCTAACCGCTCCGGGCTGACCACGCACACGTGATTGGGAGCAAAGGATTGGCACAGGGTGCAGGAGTAAAACTCCTCCACTTTATTATCAGTCAGGTCAGCCAGGCGCTTGTTTCGGTAGTCATAGGCCAGCCTGGCTTTTGCCAGCCATTCGGCATGCTTCTCCGGATCCGTGTATATGGTGACCTGTACCTTATCCACGATGGCTCCAAAGTCGGTTTTAAAGCGAGCGTGCAGGATTTTTCCAAAATGCTCAAGGGTAAATCCTTTATCCGCGGCTGCATTTGAAATCCGGATCCAGGCAATATCACGCTGGCCAATATGCTGGATACCCGAAGCACCATTAATAAAATAATGGATTTGTCGCTCGAGTACCGGTTCAAAATCCTCTTGCATCTGCCTGCCAGCAACCTCCACAACGATCCCCATGTCCATATGGCCTTGAGCAGCAATCTCGGAAAAGTCGGGGCCAACCATGGTTACCTGGCCATCCACTACCTGATCCAGTGGGGCGCTGTGTAAATACTCAAAGCAGCGTGAATATTTCCCGCCAAACTCCACCCGCATATCCGATTTGCGGACAACTTCACCCTCGAATGCCGAGCCATAGGGTACCGGTACAGGCACATCCGCGACCTTGACCTTGACGCCGCGCACTTCAATGCATTTCTGAACGAGTCTCTCCGCCCGCTCCAGATCATCCTTGCCAGAGATTTCATTAAACGGCATACTGACGACATGTTCATACTTGGTGATACCGGTTGGCAGGATTTCCGGGATGACGGTGTCGGCAATCACCGGAAAACCGAAATTGATTGCTCCAGCCGCTGCTGCATATTTCAGGTCATCGACTTCTCCCAAGGCCAACACGAAGGCGAAAACACGCTCCTTGTTATAGAGCAGGATTTCACGCGCCTGGCCTCCTTTAAGTCCACCAAAAGTCAGGGCCGAGCGAACCGCAAAGCCAAGGGCATAGATGGCGCTAATCGTATCCGTCCCGAATGGCACAGTATAGGTGTCATAACCAAGCTCGACACCTTCTTCCATCAATTGGTGAATAATGCTGCGTCCATTTACGTTCCCAGACAGGAAGCACAAAATATTGCGCTTTTGCAGCTCGCGTACGATTTTCACCGCGACTTCGTTAGACTTGGCTGCACCGACGATCGCTGCAAATCCTGGCATACGCCCATCCACGAGTTGGATGCCCCACGAACGCAGCTGGATATCATCGATCGGTCCGTTGAGGTGTCCATCGTGACCATTGCCGCCAGAATTGTCGGGGCTGGTAAAGGCAGTGCCCCCGGCTAGCTGGAAGCCATGCATTGGCTCAGGCTGCAGCTTATAAACAAAACGGATCGCCTCAATGATTTCAGCTGCCAGCAGAGTCGCCATACCGCTGTCCAGCGTTTCGCCCAGGTAAGGTGTCCAATGTCTCTGGGAGGGAATCGGATGTAATAACTGGCGGGCATGCTGCAATGCAGGCTCAAGCTGGCCCAGGGTTTCAACCGGCTGCCCGGTCATGCCCAGGATGGTGGGCAAATAGTAGGCCGTATTGGGAAAAGCGACAGGGGTATCGGGTCCTTTTTCTTTCAGGGCTTTCCGCAGCATTAATTCTGCTTCGGTTACCAGCGAATTCGCGCCGCGGATTGCACGGGTAGCTATGTATCGAGACATCGATTTACCTCCTAGTTAACAAACACGCCGTATACGGCTTTACGCTTCTGCTCCAGCGGGAGCTCTTCTAGCAGCAACATACGGGAGTCACCTGATTCGCCAAACTTGTCCGGATCGTAGACCGGCAGTCCAAGTGCGGCGCGTTTCTTATCGATATGCTCCAGGGTCCGGCGGATCATCTCATCAGCATCTTTGATGAACTCCATCTTACCGCCGTACAATTTCTCCCACCCTTCACTGATATAGCGTAAGACAATGTCACTATCCTCAACGCGATCTGGCATACCGCTGATCGGGGATGAACCACCGAAGATGACATAAGCTCCCGAAGCCACGCAGTAGGTACCGATCGCCAGGGCTTTTTCACTCATCCACTCCGGTGCCAGACCGACCGCCGGCACTTGGTCGATATCATCGCCCAGTCCACCCTCCTCCACGATCTGTGTCAGAACGGTCAGGATGCGGGTATTATCAACGCAGGAACCCATATGGAGCACCGGCGGGATACCGACAGTCTCGCAAACCTCTTTTAATCCAGGACCAACTTTTTCCAGGCCGGCTTCGCCGAGTAAGAGACCCAGTTTGGCGGCCGCAATCGCGCCGCAGCCGGTTTCCACAATCAAGACATCCTGCTTGAGCAGCTCCTGGGTGACATAGGTGTGGATCCAATCCTGTTTGCTGCGGGGATTGTTACAGCCAACAATGGCGGCTACACCACGCACTCGACCGGACATAATCGCATCATTCAAAGGCCGGAAAGAAGCCCGGTAGGTGCCACCCAGCATATAGTTAATATACTCATGGGAGAAACCCGGCACTAAATCTTCGCGCACCTGCGGGATGTGCGTATTTCCCCGGTTGGCGTAATTATCGATGGCAACCTTGATGATATTCTTTGCTACCGTCAGAGCATGATGCTCATCAAACTCGATATGAGTGGCGCCTGTGATGTGCACTTTTGGCGAGGTGGTGATGATCTTGGTGTGGAAGTTGCTGGCCAGGTCGACCAGAGCCTGCATGATGCACTGAACATCCACAACCATCGCTTCTACCGCACCGGTTAAAATCGCCAGCTCCTGGTGCAGGAAGTTACCCGCAGCCGGGATGCCCTGGCGCATCAGGATTTCGTTGGCAGTGCAACAGATCCCAGATAGGTTTACGCCCTTAGCGCCATGTGCTTTGGCGTACTCGATGATTTCCGGATCCTGCGAGGCAGCCACAATCATCTGGCTGAGGGTCGGCTCGTGACCGTGCACCACGATATTAACCATATTATCCTTTAGCACACCCAGGTTCGCCTGGCCCAGGATCGGCGCCGGGGTTCCGAAGAGGATATCCGAGATGTCGGTAGCGATCAGGCTGCCGCCCCACCCATCCGCCAGGCTGGTGCGGACGGCATGCGAGAGAATATGCACGGGCTCCTGGTCATCACCGATGTGAGTGCGGTGCAAGGCTTCCACCACTTCGCGGTCGATGCCGCGCGGCACAACGCCCAGCTCTCGCCACAGCTCCTGGCGCTTTTTGGGAGCACGCTTGGTGAGCACTACCTCGCCACGCTGTTGGCCAAACTGCGAGATATACAGATCAGCCAGGTCATTGGCAATTTCCTTGGGAGAGCGCTTTTCGATCGGGATGCCATATTTAGAAGCCACAATCCGCAACTTAGCCACATCCCGGATCACATAGCCCTCGGTTTCATCGTTAGCAACTGCCTTAAGGGTAAAAGCCATATCCCGCCCGTGGTCGGAGTGAGCTGCAGAGCCGGCCGCGATCGCCCGGATAAAGTTGCGCGCCTGGATGGTGTCAATGGTTGCTCCGCAGACGCCGGTCTGCCCATCTTTGGTCAGCCGGCAGGGACCCATACCGCAAAGCTTACAGCACATACCGGCACCACCAATATTGCACGGCACCATTTCATCGGCACGGTGAAATGCGGTGCTCAAACCCAGCTCATCTGCCCGGATGAGCATCTCCTGTGCAGCGGGGTCGGCCGTTTTTTCTTCGTAGCTACGTTTTTCTTTTGCCATCTGTCATTCCTCCATTGGTTTAATCACCCCCATACCGGGGCAGTTCCACATCGGCCGGCCTTGGTAAGGTACCTTCTGGGCAAAGCTGACCACCTGTTGCGTATTTTCGTAAACCGCCGTGTGGCGGAAAAAGGTTTGGGAACGATCTTCCTGGTATGTAGATGTTCCCGCTTCAATTGGCACGGACCATTCACTTAAGTAACCAGCTTCATCTAGAACCAGGGTCATCTCGAGATCATTGATTTGGATTTCATCATACTCGACTTCCACGACGCGAAATGCACTGCTGGCATAAACATCAATGACACCAGGCATTTCCATCAAAATGTGTCGTACTTCTACGACATGATGATCTCCATACATATTGGGCACGTTTATTGTGACTGTTTTCATGGGCAACCTCCTTTGCTTCGTACATTCCCAGGCAGCTTTTCTGGTTAGCAAATCAATACATGTGTGGTTCGTCATCCAATATAGCAAAGTTGTCAACCGATGACAAGTGACATTTAGCACATACATTTTGGCAATTCATCTCTATTTGGCAATTCCTCTCTAATACCTAAAAATTAGCGGAATTTATCCGATCTGGAAGGGACAACAAGTTCAAAATGCCTATTGATTTGGTATAAACAATTCTGTATACTGAAAGTGACTACCAGAGGTGATTCTATTGAAGGGGTTTTGATGTATATGTTAGATGATGCTTTATATGCATACTTCTCCAATGATGCTACCGCTGGGGCAGATTGTATCGCCACCGCACCCCCAACTGTTACGCTTACCCTTAAACCTACCCTTACCCCGGACCCAACCTATAACCCGACAACTACCCCTTTATCAACGCCTCATCCAACGCGCTCAACCCCAATCTCGCGGGCACAGCCAGGGCAAGCAGCAAGCCAGGGACGGTATCTTGCTGTCATTGTAGCAGCCGGAGTTATTGGTCTGGCATTCGTCGTTTATCTAGTCATGAGAAGAATGCGGAAGGCGGGTAAACAATCGTCTTGAGACTACCGCAACCAGCTGGTGAGCACACCCTTGACACGTTGATTTTTTCAAGATTTCACCCCCGGAAATAGGCAGGTAGATAATAAATATCCAAAAGTTAGGCTGCTCAATCCTCTATCCGAAAAGGAGGCAATAACAGTGACTGAATACATAATTATCAGCGTTGCCAGTGGAATCCTGTTTGGTATCCTGGATGGTGTGATAAATGCCAATCCCTTAGCCCAAAAGTTATACGATGCCTACAAACCAATCGCAAAAACATCCATCAATCCCATCGTAGGCATTGTGATCGACCTTGTCTACGGATTCGTCATGGCCGGTGCGTTTCTGCTTCTCTACAACAGCCTGCCAGGCGAAACCGGGCTTATCAAAGGGATTAGTTTCGGTCTCCTGGTATGGTTTTTCCGAGTCGTCATGAACGTGGCATCTCAATGGGTAATGTTCAAAGTGCCCGTTCAGACATTGCTCTATTCTCTTATCGCGGGATTAGGTGAGATGCTAATACTAGGCGTCCTTTATGGGTTGACTTTGAAGCCAGCGATGTAGGCTTCGTGAAGAAATTCGGACATCTAAACGGCTATTGGATATCATTTCGTGTAAGCCGTTACTGTGATAAATTAAACCCATACTCAAGCAGCCAGCGAATTTTTTTCCTGAACCTGGAGTGAAGTGAAGGATGATTTGAGTGGAAATGGATGAACCTCAACCAGACGAGCCGACTGATTCCTGTAGCTGTTTCAAAACGCCGTGGGATTATCTCCAGTCTTATCAAGAACTGGGCA